>CAYNTE010000067.1:0-16626 GCA_964399615.1 uncultured Thermomicrobiales bacterium | reverse complement strand
AGAGGTTCGTCGGAATGCACGGATTCCGCGACGGTCTTGATGGATTGATGATGGCGGGGACGCTGGCGATCGAAGAGATCCGGACCGTACATGGATTGCGGCGGCGACGTCGATGAGTCTGCCGAGTGTTGAGGCAATCATCGTGAACTACAACACGCGCGACCTGATGCTGGATTGCGTCGGGGCGCTGCTGGCGAGTGACTACGACGGCAGTCTCGCTGTCACGGTGATTGATAGCGCCAGCACCGATGGGAGCCTCGAAGCTCTCAAAATGCGATACCCCGACGTTCGCGGGATTGCTGCCGAAAATCGAGGCTACGGTGCCGCAGCAAACGTGGGGGCGCTGAAGTCTACGGCGGACTACGTCTTCATTCTCAATGCAGACACGAAGGTTGAGCCAGGGGCAGTCCGAGCGCTGGTTGATCAGATTGAGCTGCGTCCGGAGATAGGGCTTGCGGGACCGCAGCTGGTACACCCGCACGGCGAAGTCCAGCCTTCGATGCGGCGGTTTCCATCACTGTTGACGCCGATGTGGGAGAGCACGATTCTGGAGGAGTGGTGGCCGAAGAATCCGTGGGCGATGCGGTACAGAATGGACGACGCTGTCGCCCGTGAGCCCCAAATTGTGGACTGGGTCGTGGGCGCAGCGTTGATGATCAGAACCGGTGCGTTCCGAGCCGCGGGCGGATTTGACGAGACATTCCGGATGTACGCTGAAGAAACGGACCTCTGCTACCGGCTGCGGAAGCACGACTGGGGAACGATCATTGTTCCGGAAGCAATCGTGATGCACGTTGAGGGCGCCAGCACCTCGCAAGACATTCCAAGACGGCAAGCGGAGTTCGATGCCAGCCGGGTCGAGCTTCAGCGGCGGATACACGGCGCTGCAGCTGCGTGGGTTGCTGCGCTCGGCATCCGATGTGGGTATGCTCTGACCATCGCGAGGGAGGGGTTGAAGTGGTTGCTGGGGCATCGACGGCCACTTCGGGCTTCGCGGATCAAGTTCTATCTTCGATTGATCAGGACGGATTTCAAGCAGCATGTCGGCGAGCAGTAGCAACCGAGTCCTGCTGATCACGGGCGAATATCCACCACTTCGCGGTGGCGTCGCTGATTACACCAGCAGGCTACGTGCCGCGCTCGGATCGCAAGGGCAGCGGACTCTGGTGCTGACGTCCGAAGGCGGTCAGGGAGAAGGCGTCCACACGATCGGCAGCTGGAGCTGGCCAGTGGCGATGCACATACGCGAAATGATCAAACGCGAGCCGGTCGACCTGGTGCACATCCAGTATCAGGCTGGCGCGTTTGACATGCATCCGGCGATCAACGCCCTGCCGACGACACTCTCGGCCTGGATTCGCCTGCCGGTAGTGACCACGTTTCATGACCTTCGCGCGCCCTATCTCTTTCCCAAGGCTGGCAGGTTGCGACAAGCGGTGATGCTGCGGATGGCGCGTGCCTCGGCGGCCGTCGTGGTGACGAACCCTGGCGACGAACGGATTCTGCAGGCGGCTGAGATTGAAACGCAACGAATCCCGCTCGGGCCGAGTTTGCCGAAACCGGTCATGTCCGAATCTGACACCCCGCAGCCGTCGATTGGATTTTTTGGTTTTCCATCGCGCGAGAAGGGCTTCGCGGACTTGATCCAGGCCGTCGCAAAATTTCCTGCAGCGGTACGACCAAGCGTGACGTTAGTTGGCGCCAGCCGGCCCGATACTGGCACCCATCAATATATTGGTGATGATCAGGTCGAGAATTTGGCTTCGGACCTGGGAGTCACGCTAACGCGAACGGGCTTCTTGCCTGCAGATGACGCAGCGAATGCCCTGGCCGCAACACGTGTCATCGCACTTCCGTTCGTGCATGGCGCGAGCCAGCGGAGTAGCGCGCTCATTGCAGCACTGCGGATCGGCAAACCAGTCGTCACCACCAGCCTCAATGTACGCGACGACCTGGACCAGCTGGCCGATCTCCCTCAATTGCTGCTGGTCGCCCCAGGGGACCCTGATGCGCTGCACGAGGTACTGAGGAGAGCGCTCGAGAGCCAGATCGGCGCCGATCCACTACCAGACGAGTATTCGTGGTCGTCTATCGCCAGCAAACACATTGACCTATACCGGTCGATACAGCGCCGTGGCTGAGAAGGGTCGCACGCACGCAAGCCCGTCCGCATGGAAGTTGAGCCGGGAATCGGCCGGCCAACTTGGATTGCTGCTCCACTATGCGACCCTGAGCATGATCGTCATCATCGGCGGCTGGCTGCGTCTGACGGGGCTGGGACGGCAAAGCCTCTGGTTTGATGAAGCCGATATCGTGGTCCGCGCACAACGACCATTCGACGTCGTGCTGCAGACGTTCACCGCCACCGGTGAAAATGGACCGCTTTACAATATCTTGCTGGCCCTCTGGATCCGTGTAGCTGGCATCTCCGAGATCGCAGTCCGCTTTCCCTCGGCAATAGCTGGATTGCTAGCGATTCCGCTGATCTACATCCTGGGCCGGCGTCTGATGAGCGCGCAGGTTGGATTGCTCGGCGCTGGGTTACTTGCCATCTCGCCCTATCACGTCTGGTACTCGCAAGAAGCGAAGATGTATTCGATGGTCGTTCTGCTGGCGATCGTCTCGACCCTGGCGCTGGTCGAAGCGCTGTGTAGCAACCGACGCTGGCTTTGGGCTGCCTACGTCGTCGCGACGTCGTTGATGTTCTACACCCATGTTGCGACGGTGCTCGTCTTCGCAGCGCAGGTCGGGTATGTCGCACTGACCTGGCGATCCTGGCGCGACCGGCACAATTCGTTGCTTGTCAGTGGGGCGCTGTTGACGCTGCCATACATCCCGATCGCGCTGTGGGCGGTTCCGGTGCTCGAAGGGAAGGTCTCGACCTGGCACCCAACTGTTGGCCTGATGGACGCACTGCGAATCATCGGCATCAAGCTGGCTGTCAACCGTATGGATCCTCCAGATCTGGAAGAGCGCGCCGCGATCATCTTCGCCCTGACGGCCCTCGGAGGATTGGTCTGGCTCGTCGTTCAAGATCGGGTCCACTGGCGCGGGATTCTGCTGGGGCTGCTGGCGCTCGTGCCTCCGGTCGGGCTCTGGGTGTTGTCTATTCATAACTCAGTCTTCTCGGACCGCTATGCGATCGTGGCTCTACCGGCCTACCTGCTTCTTATCGCCGTGGCGATTACTGCGCTCACTAGATCGCGCTGGCTGTGGCCGGTGGGAATGATCGTGATGGCGGCGATTCTGATCTTCAGCTGGGCGCCGCTGCGAGACGTCAATCGATCCTCGGCGGCTCAGAAAGAAGACTGGCGCAGCGCCTACGCGCACGTCGCTGAGCGAGCGATGCCCGGTGACGTGCTGGTACTTCATCCGGGATATATCGCGACAACGCTTGAATATTATGAGCAGCGAGAACCTGCTTTGAAGGAGTTGCAAGTCGCGACAATTCCCACGTTCAAGGTCAACTGGCTGACAAAGCCAATTATGATCGACCTGCTGCGAATTCAGGTAGCGCCAGAGACGCGGTTCTGGCTTGTGCAATCCCCCGATCGTGTGCCGGCGGAAGACCCCGACAAGATGCTGGAGACGTGGCTGCGAGAGACAGGAGCGGTGGAATTCGACGAGACATTGAATGGCGTAAAGGTCACACTCTTTCAGATGCCGGAGCGATGGTGGGAGCCAACAGGCTGATGTCCTTGTAAGATAATCGCGCCCGGAACTACCAGCGCAAACGAAAGGACGCGTCACAACGATGAGTCTCAGCGCAGCGTACGGTGGCGAGAAGTGGTCGCCACGAACGGAATCGTTCCGAGAAGACATCCGTGAGGTCTGGGGCGACTGGGGCGTCAGCTCAGAGCACGGTCCACTACGCGCTGTTCTTCTCAGACGGCCTGGTCCTGAGCTGGACAATATCGAGGACTTCGATGCCGTTCAGATGCGAGATGACGTTGACCCGGGATTGGCGCGCAGCCAGCATGACCGAATGGCAGATGCCTATGAAGCGCACGGCGTGCAGGTCTATTACGTCCAAAATGGCAGGCTGGACAAGCCGAACAGCTTTTTTATCCGCGATCTGATGTTGATGACGCCAGAGGGCGCGATCATCACCCGTCCGGCATCAACGGTACGTGCGGGTGAAGAGCGATACGTCGCCGAGGCGCTCACGTCGCTTGGCGTCCCTATCCTGATGAGCGTGCATGGCAATGGAACGTTCGAGGGCGCGGACGTTAGCTGGGTCGACGACGATCTGTGCTTCCTGGCCGAGGGATTGCGAACAAACACTGAGGGTGCGGACCAGGTCGAGCGGATGCTGCGTGAGATCGGCGTGGAGCATGTCGTCCGCTTTCATCTGCCATACGGGGCGATGCATCTGGATGGCTTGCTGAATATTCTGGATCGAGACTTGGCGGTGGTCTGGCCACGACGAACGCCGTTCCCCGTGGTGAAGACCCTTCGCGAGCGCGGATTCCGGCTGATCGAAGTAACCGACGAGGATGAGGCGCACCACAAGTTGCCTACAAATTTCGTGGCGCTGGAGCCAGGCAAGGTGCTGATGCCGACCGGCAGTGAAACAATGAAAGCGCAATATATTGACGCCGGCGTCGAGTGCGTGGAGGTCGACATCAGCGAGCTGATTAAGGCTGGCGGAGGGATTCACTGCATGACCGGGTTCCTGAAGCGTGACAAGCCGTAGGTAGCAGGGTTCACAGCTCGGATGCTCACGGAAATAACGATCCGAAACTTTGCCGTCATTCGTGAGGCTCGGCTTGAATTTGGCCCGGGTCTCAATGCTCTGACGGGCGAGACTGGCGCAGGAAAGTCCATTGTCCTGGATGCGCTTGGGGCAGTGCTCGGCGAACGCACCGCCTCGATCGTGGTGCGCACGGGTGAAGAGCGAGCATTTATCGAGGCGATCTTTGTGCTACCTGACGGGCCAAACCGTGCTCGGATCCTGGGCACGCTGACCGAGCTTGGCATCGAGCAGGACCCGGATGATGTGCTCATCCTCTCGCGCGACATTGTTGCGGAAGGACGCTCGACTGCACGGGTGAATGGCCGGGCGGTGACCGTGAGCGCGCTCTCGCAGATCGGCGAATACCTGGTCGACATCCACGGACAAAGTGCGCATCTCTCGCTCTTGCGCCCTGCGGAGCAACTGGACCTGCTGGATCGCTATGCTCGAGTTTCTGGTGAGCGTAGTGAGGTTGCACATCTGTACCGTCGCTGGAGTGACCTCGGACGGCGCATCGAGGATTTCGAGACACAGCGCCGGGAGCGGAGCCAGCGACTGGACTTGCTGCGATTTCAGATCGAAGAGATCGATGAGATTGATCCACAGCAGGGAGAAGACACTGAGCTGGAGCATGAGCGGTCGGTGCTGAGTCACGCCGAGCGATTGTCTCAAGCGGCGCTTACGTCACATTCCGCACTGAGTGGCGGCGAATTTTCGGAAGGCGAAGGCGCGCTAGACATGATTCGCGTGGTTGAAGCGAATCTGGATTCGATGGCCACAGTCGACTCGAGCGTCGATGAACTCTTGACACGAACTCGCGAAGCGCTTTTCACGCTTGAGGAAGTTGAGAGTGAGCTGCGGGATTACGGCGACAGACTGCAGTTCGATCCCGACCGGCTCGAAGAGATCAATCATCGACTCGCCCAACTTCGGTCGTTGACTCGCAAGTATGGCCCCGATCTGGACACAGTCATCGAACACCGAAACCAGGTGCAATCCGAGATCAACGACCTGACGAGCGATGACTTCGATCTCGAGGAACTACAGACGCAGCGCCAGGAAGTCGCGAAAGAACTGAGTGCGGCCGCAACAGCGCTTTCGCAGCGCAGGCAGCAGGCAGCGAGCAAGTTGAGCCAAGACGTGGTTTCGATGATTGCCAGATTGAACATGGGCCGCGCTGAATTTACGGTGGACTTCGGGCGGCGCGAGTCGGCCAACGGCATCGAGGCAGAAGGCCTTACTGTAGCCGTCGATGAGACGGGGATCGACCGCGTGCAGTTTCTGCTGGCCGCGAACGCGGGCGAGACGCTGCGGCCGCTTGCCCAGGTGGCATCGGGAGGTGAGACAGCGCGCTTGATGCTAGCGATGAAATCGATCCTGTCAGCGGTCGATGAAACGCCGACGCTGGTCTTTGACGAGATCGACGTTGGTGTCGGTGGGCGATCTGGCAGCATGGTTGGAGAAACGCTCTGGGGACTGACGGATCACCACCAGGTCATCGTCATTACGCACTTGCCGCAGGTGGCAGCATTTGCCGACCGGCACATCACGATGGTGAAGCAGGAGGCAACTGGTCGGACCGAAACGAGCGCCAGGGCGCTGGAAGATGGCTCGATCATTCACGAGCTGGCTGCCATGCTCGACGGCGAACCGGTGATACCAGAGTCGGAAGCAAACGCGCGAGCACTCTGGGAGCGATCCCACGCCTGGAAAGAGTCCCGCAAGGGTTGATTGCTATACTTGGCCGCTGGTGCAGACTTGCCCGAGCGGCCAGGAAACAGGAGATTTGTAATGGACATGAATCGCATGATGCAACAGGCACAAAAGGCCGCCCAGGAGATGCAACGTCTCCAGGAAGAACTGGCACAGACGAGCGTGCAAGGTTCGGCGGGCGGTGGAATTGTAAACGTAACCGTCAGCGGTGCGCGCGACATCCAGGGCATTTCGATATCGCCCGAAGCTGTCGACCCGGACGACATCGAAATGCTGGAAGATCTGATTCTGGCAGCATTTCAAGACGCCATGGAGAAGGCGGAGAAGCTCTCGAACGAGAAGCTTGGCCCGCTCACCCAGGGTTTGAGTCTGCCGGGACTCTTCTAAACCACCAGAGGTCTAACGAACCGGCCCCACAGTGGCGCTGTGTCCTTGCTGAACCGCCTGGACGATATCGCCGATGATTGCGCTTGCTGTCGGCGCGGGCCCGGCACCCTGGCCGTGCAGCCAGACCGAGCCGACGTTGTCACCCGTCACCTCGATCGCGTTGTAGTTCGCGACAACCTTCGAGAACAGATCAGCAGCATCAACGAACACCGGAGCAACGCTTAGGCTGAGTTCGCCACTCTCATCACGCCGGGCTTCGGCGATCAGCCGGATCGTGCCGCCGCGGTTGATGGCCTCGCGAACGTCGTCGAGTGAGACGCCGGAAATGCCTGTGCGATCGACCTGATCTGGTTGAACATGCTCTCCGGTCATCAACGAGGCCAAGATGGCGAGCTTGTAGGCGGCGTCGAAGCCTTCGACATCGGCTGTGGGATCAGGCTCGGCGTAACCAAGCTCTTGTGCCCCTGCGAGGGCGTCGGCATAGTCTGCCCCCTCGGCTTCCATGCGGTGGAGAATGTAATTGGTGGTGCCGTTGACGATCCCCCGGATGGAAGTGACGGTGTTGTTGGAGAGCACCTGTCGGAGGCTGGTCATCAGCGGGATGCCTCCACCGACGCTCGCCTCATACAGCAGGGCGGCATCGCCTTCGTTAGCCGCGGAAACGAGTGTCGCGAAGTTCTTGGCGACGGCCTCCTTGTTCGCGGTGACGACATGCTTCCCGGCGGAGAGCGATTGGATCATCAGGTTGGCGGCCGGATCTTCGCCACCGAGGACCTCGACCACGACGTCGACATCGCTGGCGGTTACGGCGGCGGCAGGATCGTTGATGAAGAGATCGGGGTCAATCCCTGCGCGTTCGAGCGAGGCTGGAAAGCGCGCCAGCACACCTTTGAGGACAAGATTCAGGCCCGATGCGGGGACCGATGCGTTGCCACTGGCGATACGCCGCGCAACTTCGCCGCCGATCGTGCCTGAGCCAAGCACGACGACGCCGATAGACTGTTGAGGCATTCAATCTACTCCTGGTTCTTTGGTTTTCCTTGACGTTCCGTTGCCCGGCTGTTATCTTGCAACACGTGGCGGGCGTAAGGGAGCCTACCCGACGAGGGACATGCTCGCAAGCCCGGCCAAACGGAGGAAGATGTGACGCGATACGACCTGATGACGACTACTATTACCACCGCTGGCGCCGGTTCGGCGTCGAGTGGTAACAGGTGCTGATCGCAGCGTCTCACTCGACACGAATCGAACCGGCAGGAGCAAGTCTCCTGCCGTTTTTTGTTGGCGGATTTGGCCAGGGCGGCCGAGAAAGGGAATGGCAGAGATGGCGGAACGGCTGAAGACAGCTGTACTTGGAGCGACGGGAAGTGTGGGGCAGCGGTTTGTTCAGCTGCTCGAGAACCACCCACTCTTTGAACTGAACGAGGTCGTAGGCAGCGAGCGGAGCGCGGGCAAGAGCTACGCTGAGGCGGTCGACTGGCGGCTGAGCGCGGATGTGCCGCAGAGCGCGCGTGAGTTGACGGTGAAGCACCCAGAGCAACCGATCGAGAGTCAGCTCGTGTTTGCATCGCTGCCGGGTGGATTGGCTCGGGAGACTGAGTTGCGGCTGGCGGCAGATGGGCATTATGTCTTCTCCAACGCCAAGGACAACCGGCTTGAGGAAGACATTCCGCTGATTATCCCTGAGGTGAATCCAGGTCACGCGGCGGCTATCGAGCGGCAGCAGCGCGAGCGGGGCTTCAGCAAGGGCTTCGTGGTGACGAATCCGAACTGCTCCACGATCCACCTGGTGCTGAGCCTCAAGCCACTCTTTGATGAGTTCGGAATTGAGCAGTGCTTCGTTTCCACGATGCAAGCTGCCTCGGGTGCAGGCTATCCCGGCGTGCCATCGCTCGACTTGATCGACAACGTGGTGCCGTACATTAGTCGTGAAGAGGAAGCGATGGAGACCGAAACGCGCAAGCTGCTCGGCGACTGGGACGGAAATTTCTCCTTCGCTGATATCGAGCTCAGCGCGCAGTGCAACCGTGTTCCGGTTCGCGACGCCCACACTGAGACGGTGAACCTGAAGCTGAAGAAGAAGGCATCACCGGAAGAAGTGATCGAGGTACTGCGAGCATTCCGAGGCAAGCCACAAGAGCTTGGGCTCCCATCAGCTCCGGAAGCGCCGGTCATTGTGCGAGACGAGCAGGACCGGCCGCAGCCGATTCTGGATCGTGAGGTCTCACGGGGGATGGCGTCGGTCGTCGGGCGAGTACGACGCTGCAACATCCTCGATATCCGGTACGTCGTGCTCGGCCACAATACGATCCGTGGCGCGGCTGGAGCATCGGTGCTCAACGCTGAGATGCTCCACGCCGAAGGGTATGTGCGCTAGGACCGCGGTCGATCTAGTTGTCGTTAGTCGCCGGCCGCTGCCATCTCTGGGCCAATCAGGAACAGCGGCCGGTGCGTTTCCGCTAGCAACGACTCAGCGACCGAGCCAATGAAGAAGCGCCGGAATCCACCGCGACCATGACTGGCAAGCACGGTCATATCCGCTCCAAACTCCCGCGCGGCGGCACGGATTCCATCAGCAATATCGCCGTCGCGGATCTCCCAATCAGCATCAATACCGTTGGACTTGAGATGCGTGGCGATCTCCTCAAGCTCCCGCTCAGCATTATTCCGGGCAGTCTCGATGTAGTCGACGATGATGTTGTAGTCGACCATTGACGCCCCACCCATCGAGATATTTGGTGCGGCAAGTGCGGGCGCTTCAATCACCCGCACCAGACGCAGACTGCCTTTGAATTCGAGAGCATCGACGGCGATATCGAGGGCGCGACGGGAAAAATTGGAACCGTCATCAGCAACAACCAACTTGCTGGTCCCGGGCGGCGCGATAGGTTCCTCGTCATGGGCTGGGACAACCACGGTCGGGCACTTGGCCATGCGCACGATTCGCGCAGCGACGCTCCCCAGGACGAGCCGCCGGAATCCTGTGCGTCCGTGGCTGGACATGACGATGATAGACGTGCCATCTTCACCGGCTTCTTCGACCACGACTGTGGCCGGAGTGCCGAGCGAAACGATGCTGGTGGTGGTTACTCCCTCTAATTGTGCCGCTGTGCGATCAAGATATTCCTGGCGTGATTCGATCCAGTAGTCGATCTCGTATGCCGTGGAGACCGGAGGCGAGGCGACCCAACTTGAGAATTCGACTGGGACTTCGACGATTGAAACGAGCCGCACCTCTGCTCCAAGCTTTTGGGCGAGATGGGTGGCGTAGGGCAGGCTCCGTTCAGCGGTCTCGGAACTATCTAGCGGAACGATAATGCGGTCTATCATCCGATGGTTACTCCTCATTTTCACGTGCATCACTGATCGCAACGGATGCGATAGCGTGATCGTAGCGGATCGAGCGCAAGTTTGACCCACCCGAAGCGGTCGTGGACGGCGATTTCACCCGTCTGCTAGGATGGGATTGGAGACGGATCCTCGTGATGTGCGAGGGAGTACACCATGTCCATTTTCAAGACCTTGCAGCGGCACGTGGGGCGCATGCCGAACCCGATGAGCAAGGCGACGCAGAACCTGACGGCACGTATTGACGGCGCGGACGTAACAAGGAGCATCTGTCCATATTGTGCTGTCGGTTGCTCGCAGTTGGTTTTCACCAAGAACGGCAAAATTGTCGACATCGAGGGTGACCCGGAGAGCCCGATCAACGGCGGAACGCTCTGCCCCAAGGGCTCAGCGACGTTCGGATTGATGCATGCCCCAGACCGATTGAAGACGGTCAAATATCGCGCACCTTATTCAGATCGTTGGGAAGAGCGATCGCTGGAGTGGGCGCTAGACCGCATTGCGCAGCGGGTCAAAGAGACGCGTGACGCGAATTACGTTGAAGTCGACGAGCAAGGCATCACCGTCAACCGAACGACAGCGATTGGTCACTACGGTGGCGCTACGCTCGACAATGAAGAGAACTATCTGATCAAGAAGTTCTTCACAGGCGGCCTCGGGATCGTACCGGTCGAGAATCAGGCCCGTATATGACACTCCAGCACTGTGCCCGGTCTGGGCACACGACTTGGGCGGGGTGGCGCGACGATGAGTCTGCAGAGTTTGGCAGACGCTGACTGTATCGTCATCATGGGCTCGAATATGGCCGAGAACCATCCGGTTGGCTTCCGCTTCGTCATGCAGGCGAAGGAGCGCGGCGCAACGATCATTCACGTTGACCCGCGATTCTCCCGGACGTCGGCGATGGCCGACCTGCATGTGCCGATTCGCCCTGGCAGCGATTTGGTGTTTCTGGGCGCGCTGGCGCGCTACGCGATTGAGAACGACAAATACTTCAAGGAGTATGTCACTCATTACACGAACGCTTCGGCGATCCTTAACTCCGATTTCAAGGACACTGAGGACCTGGCTGGGATCTTTTCGGGATTTGACGCCGAGACACGGCAATACGACACGGATACCTGGCGATATGACGCTTCAAACCGGGACCTGACACTTCAGGATCCGCAATGTATCTTCCAGGTCGTGCGGCGGCACTTCTCGCGCTATACGCCTGAGGTTGTCGAGCAGATCTGCGGCGTTCCGGCCGATCTCTTCCTGAAGGCTGCAGAGATTATCACCGAGAACTCCGGCCGGGAACGGACGACCTCGTTCTGCTACGCCGTGGCCTGGACGCAACATACAAACGGCAGTCAAACTATCGGCTGCGCTGCACTGCTGCAGCTTCTGCTGGGGAACGTAGGGCGGCCGGGTGGCGGAATTATGGCGCTGCGCGGACATGCGACGATCCAGGGCAGTACAGATATTCCAACGCTCTTCGACCTGCTTCCGGGCTATCTGGCCACACCTCTGGCGACACCATTGCACGCAGATCTGCAGAGCTATATTGGTTCTCAGCAACACGAAACCGGCTGGTGGTACGAGCTACCGAAATACATGGTGAGCTTGTTGAAGGCGTGGTACGGCGACGCAGCGACGGCCGAGAACGACTACGCCTACGACCTGATGCCGAAGGTTGGTGGCGATTATTCGTTCTTGATGATGATCGCGATGATGAACGATGGTGAGCTCAAGGGTCTCTTCAACTTGGGGATGAATCCCGCTGTCGGCGGGCAGAACACCCGGGCGGCGCGGGCTGGATTGCGCAATCTGGACTGGCTGGTCGTTCGTGATGGTTACGAGATCGAATCGGCGGCCTTCTGGTACGACGCGCCTGAGGTGAAGAACGGCGAGGTGGACCCGCACGACATCAAGACGGAAGTGTTCCTGTTGCCTGCTGCGCTTGCGGCGGAAAAGACGGGCTCATTCACCAATACGCAGCGGCTGGTTCAGTGGCATGACGCAGCAAGCGAAGCCCCTGGGGACTGTCGCAGCGAGAACTGGTTCATTCACGAACTTTGGAAGCGTTTAGTTGCGCTTTACGAGGGTGAAGACAGCACACCAGCCCGGCAACTGTTGT
The DNA here is from genome assembly GCA_964399615.1 of uncultured Thermomicrobiales bacterium. Taxonomy (GTDB): domain Bacteria; phylum Chloroflexota; class Chloroflexia; order Thermomicrobiales; family CFX8; genus CAYNTE01. Next base: position 4,324 of record CAYNTE010000067.1, on the reverse strand, counting down.
CGCTCCACTGGCCGTACTCGACCGATGACGAGGGCGAGCCAGAGATTGAGGAGATCGTCAAGGAGATCAATGGCTACCGGGTCGATAGTGGTGAGCATGTGACGAGCTTCACGGAGCTTGAGGCTGATGGATCGACGGCCTGCGGATGCTGGATCTACTCAGGGATCATGCCTGCACCAGGACTGAATCTCGCAAAGCGTCGACAGGCCGACGATATGGCTTCGCTGGAGTGGGGATATGCCTGGCCGGCGAATCGTCGAATCCTCTACAACCGTGCTTCGGCTGATCCTGATGGCAACCCCTGGAGCGAGCGTAAGCGCTGGGTGTGGTGGGATGAAGAGCAAGGACATTGGACTGGCCACGACGTGCCAGACTTCCCGGCGACGAAGCGTCCGGATTTCCAACCTGAACCAGATGCGGTGGGGATCGAAGCGCATGCAGGCGACGCGCCGTTCATCATGATGGACGATGGTCGTGGACAGCTATTCGTGTCGAAGGGACTGCTCGATGGGCCGCTGCCAACCCACTATGAGCCGCGGGAGACCCCGATCACGAATCTGCTCTACCCTGAGATGCAGAACAACCCGGTGGCAAAGGAGCTGGTGCGCGCGGACAACCAATATCACGATGTCGGCGACCCTCGATTCCCGGCAGTGCTGACGACCTACCGGTTGACTGAGCATCTGACAGCAGGCGGGATGTCTCGCACGGTGCCGTGGCTAGCGGAATTGCAGCCAGAGGAATTCGTCGAGATCAGTACGGAGCACGCCGCGGAAATTGGTGTGAGTAACGGTGAGTGGGTGACGATCACGACGCTTCGAGCAGAAGTCGAAGCTCGCGCGCTGGTGACGGACCGCATGCAGCCGTTGACGGTCGGCGGCAAGCGGGTCCATCAGGTGGGAATGCCGTGGCACTTTGGCTTCTCGGGGCTGGTGACGGGAGCGATTGCGAACGATTTGGTGCCGATTATCGAGGATCCGAACTCATTGATCCACGAGGCGAAGGCGCTGACGTGTAATGTGCGAGCAGGACGACTGGCACATCGGTCCGGAGACGAATGATGACAGCAACTGCGGGCAAGAAACGCACAGGTGCGCGACCGGGCGCGATGGGGTTTCTGACGGACACGTCGCTTTGCATCGGCTGCAAAGCGTGTGAGGTTGCCTGCAAGCAGTGGAATCAGTTGCCTGCTGACGGAACCGAGATGACCGGCTTCAGCTACGACAACACGGGCGATTTGGGGCCGACGACGTGGCGGCATGTGGCATTCGTGGAGCAAGTCGGAGACCATGAGGGGAAACGTCCGACATCGCTGCGTGCGTTCCAGTCGAACTGGCTGATGATGAGCGACGTTTGCAAGCACTGTGTGAATGCACCGTGTATGGAAGCCTGCCCTACCGGGGCGATCATCCGGACCGAGTTCGATACGGTGTTTGTCCAGCAGGATGTCTGTAACGGCTGCGGCTATTGCGTGCCGGCCTGCCCGTTCGGAGTGATTGCTATGGGCGATCCTGGGTCGACGGCTCACAAGTGCACGCTGTGCTACGACCGCCTCTCCTACGGTATGCAGCCTGCCTGCGCCAAAGCATGCCCGACGAATTCGATTCAGTTCGGTTATGTCGACGAATTGTGGGAGCAGGCAGAGCACCGCGTTGAGCGGCTGCATGATCAGGGTGTGGAGTCGGCGCAGATTTATGGAGATCGCAAGGTTGGCGGTACCGGCGGCATCGATGGGCTGAACGCCTTCTTTATTCTGACGGCCGAGCCAGAGGTCTACAACCTACCAGAAGCGCCTGAGCTACCGCAGAACAAGACACTCCCATCGCTGATCTCGACGGCATTGGCGGCGGCCGCGTTCTGCGTGCTGGCGTTATTCTCCCTCAAGGGGGGCAAGGAACAGGGCCGTCGATGAGCATCACGTACCGACGGCGGTGGGAGAACCGGCGCAAGCGCGAACGGCGTCGCAAGAGTGAGACGACATATTACGGCCTGCCAGTAATTCATAAGGCGCACTGGCGCTGGTCGATCATCATCTACTTCTTCCTGGGCGGGATTGCAGCGGCATCGTGGGTTTTGGGGACGATCGGTCGACGCGAGGGCGATCGTGCGGGCGCGGAAATCGCACGCGCTGGCACCTATATCTCGTTTCTGTCGTTCCTGGCCTGCCCGATATGTCTCATCTGGGATTTGGGCCGGCCGGCACGGTTTCTAAACATGCTGCGCGTGGTCAAGCTCCGCTCTCCGATGTCGCTCGGCGTCTGGAGCATTGTGATATTTGGTGGGCTCTCAACGATCGTCGTGATTGCTCAGGCGATTGAAGATGGCCTGCTGAGTGGTCCGCGCTGGGTTGTGGGGACCGTCAGATCGATGCCGATTCAGTCGATTCGGGTGATCAACTCCTTCTTCGCCTTGTTCGTTGGCGGATATACCGGCGTGTTGCTGGCGGCGACGTCGGTGCCGATATGGACCAAGCGCTACTTGCTGATGGGGCCGCTGTTCTTGACATCGGCGATGTCGACCGGCGCGGCGGCGATCACGTTGGTGCTCTCCGCCACGAAGTCGTACAACGCGATTGAGCGTATGGAGCGGTTCGAGCGCGTGATCCTGGTGACTGAAGGCGTCTTGTTTGGCGCCTTCCTCGCATCGCTGGGCAAGACGACATCGAAACCACTCCGCCAAGGGACGCTGGGCAGCGTGTTCAAGTACGGCGTCCTTGGTGCTGGGGTGATCGGTCCACTGGTCTTCCGGGTGATCGAGCTGCTGACGCGCAAGAGAACGCTTTCGATTGGCGTCATCAGTAGTGCGATGACGCTTGTGGGCGGCTTCTTGTTCAGGCTGGTTTTCGTGCTTGGTGGCCACGCTTCGGCGGATGATCCTGTCGCAACGTTTGAGCTGACGTCTGGTTCACGAGATCAATCGTAGAAGCAATGACATGGTATTACGCTCTGACGTGGCGTACTTCATGTTCTATACTCAACAAAGGCACAGGGCGACACGAATGTCGCTTGTACCTCGAAGCGCGAAAGGAGTCTGCGGGTGACCTATGTCATTGCTGAGCCGTGCATCAGCCTGAAGGACGCATCGTGTGTTGAAGTCTGCCCGGTTGATTGCATCCACTCTGACGATGAGTCCGACCAGTACTTTATTGATCCCGATGAATGCATCGATTGTGGCGTGTGCGCGGAGGTATGCCCAGTCGAAGCGATCTTCTTTGAAGACGACTTACCTGAGCAGTGGTCTCACTTCCTCGAGCTGAACGCTGAGTATTTCCTTAACAGATAGCTTGTAATATTGCGCCTGTCACGGCGTGGCGGTTGAATCCGGCTCTTCGGATTCCTGATCACTGGTGTCTTGCTGCTCCTGGGCAGGTGGGGCAGCAAGCTGCGTTGTGTAGAGGCCAGCCGGCGACACGAAGTAGGCGATGCCCGTCGCCTCATCAACGACGAAATCCATCACGTGGTTCAAATCGGCCTCTGGCGCATCGATCACAAATTGCTGCACCAGGCGGCCATCCTGATCTAGTCGCGCAACCCTGCCATCGCTGCCATTGACAACATAGATGTATTTGCCCGAGGTGCCGCTTCCGAACGCCACCGGTGAGTCGAAAGGCGGCACAAGCGAGGGGCTAATGACTGACTCAACCTCACCCAGGTAAAGCTTGATGATCTTGCCATCGGGCAGCAAGGCATAGACGCTACCGTTGACCAAGAAATCGATGGCGTTCTTCAGCTCGGGCGAGGCGACGGCGTTCGACCATTGATCGGCTCCGAAGGCATAGTCGCCGCCCTCGAACTTCACGACCATACCCGTGGCTCTGTCGAGTGCATAGAGGTTGAAATCATAGACGTCGATACCGGCGATGTCGGTCGGTGGAGTCGGGACCTGCTCGGTGCTGCCAAGATCGAGCACCGACCATGTACCGAGCGAGAGATTATAGACATAGGCGTGCGACGCATCCGTGAGCAGTGGGCCATCCTCGCGCCAGGTCACGCCGGTTATCTTGCCCACCTGGACGCCATTTACCTGGTCGCCAGGTTCGATCAGCTTGACAAGCGTGCGTGAGGTCACGTCGACCTGGTAGAAGGCATCGGAGAGCAAAAATAGTCTCCCACCGGCCATGAGGAGGCGCGAATTGGTGCCTGCGGCAGGTTGTGGGATCGCGCCGATGGGCTGCAGGGCGGTGACTCGGACGGCGTGGGCGAGCTGGTCGAGATCGGCCTGAATCGCGTCCCGTCGCTCAAAGTAGGCCTGATCGATCGGTCCCTCACCTTGCTCTGCAATCAACGCATTGGCCGCTGTCAGCGCCTGGTTGAGCGCTTCGTAG
>CAYNTE010000066.1:0-16847 GCA_964399615.1 uncultured Thermomicrobiales bacterium | reverse complement strand
ACCACGTAGGCGAAGACGCTGGCGAGGGAGTCGTCAAGTGGTGCGACTTCGTAGAGACGGATCTGGTGCTCCTGGGCCAGCTTGGCGACGCGCCTGTAGAAGGCGAGCGCGTCCTGGGCTTCGATGATGATCGAGGTGTTGCCGTCGAACGACTCCTCGATACGCACCGAGGTGATCGAGGGATCGCCGATCAAGACTCCCGCTAGCCGGCGCGGTTCGGAGGCACGCAGGCGAATCTGGCTGGCGTGTTCATCGATGCGCGTGCGGATGGTGTGGAAATCGCCTGCCGCGGCGAGCTTGCCGTTGACGATGACGAGGATGTTGTCGCTGAAGCGCTCGACTTCATCGAGCACGTGCGACGAGACGAGCACCGTCTTGCCCGCCGCGCCGAGTTTCTTGATCAGCTCGATGATGCGCACGCGCTGGAGCGGGTCGGTCCCGTTGAGTGGCTCGTCCATCAGCAGCACGTCGGGGTCGTGGACCAGGGCGGCGGCGATCTTGGCGCGTTGACGCATGCCTTTCGAGTAGCCGCCCATATTGCGGTCGGCGGCATCCTCCAGCATCACGGTCTCGATGGCGCGCTGGACGGCCTCGGCAGGTTCGGGCATCTGCTGCAAGGTGGCGTTCAGATAGAGAAATTCACGCAGCGTCAGAAAGGGATAGAGGTGCTCCTGCTCGGCGACGAGCCCGACTCTGGAGTAGACGCTGGCATCCTGGCGCACCGTCTTGCCGAAGATCGTGATCGAGCCAGTCGAGGGCCGCAACAGACCGGTGATCATCTCCAGGGTGGTCGATTTACCCGCACCGTTGGGGCCGAGCAGGCCGGTGACACCGGGGTCGACGCTGAAGGATATGTCGGAGACTGCCACGACATCGCCGTAGAATTTCGAGACCTCGCGCACGACGATCGGCGCATCGGGGTTGACCGGTGGCGCAACGGGGGCGGCGGGGTGCTGATTTGTAATGATCGTCTGCTCCATTAACCTACGTTTCCCGCAAATAGACGCGACGCATCAGATAGAGCGCGATGCCGACGATGACGATGACCCAGACGCCGAGCAACGGCTCAGGGATATCGGAGGTTGCGACCATCGGGTGTGGATCCTGGACAAAGATCCAGTAGCGCAGCGCGTCGATGAAATCGAACGGGCTGAGAAAGATGAACCAGCCACGCCAGCGGTCGGAGTTGATCGTCTCGTAGAAACCGTTGGCCATGCCAGTGCCGAGGATGACGCCGATCATGACGATGGCTGCGGCGATGCCTTTGCGAACGGTGAAGAGCGAGACGCTGAGCGCACCGGCAGCCCAGACGGCAGAGACGACAAACCCGTAGACGGTCAGCTTCAGCAGATCGGAGATGTTATTGGCGAAATAGCTGGCCGGGCTATCCGCCGTCAGTGTAATGCCGATGAAGAGCAGCAGCGGCGGGCCGAAGATGACGGTGGCCATCAAGATGCCCATCGCGCTGACCTTGGCGACCAGATAGTCGAGCCGGCTGAGTGGCCGGGAGAAATAGAGCGGCAGGGTATTCTCGCGCCGGTCATCGCAGAGCATCTCGGGCGCGAGCGCGGCGGCATAGGCCAGCACGATGAAGGTCAGCAGTCCATAGAGGGTATCGAAGCCGATGTTGCCGATCTCATCAGGCAGGAATGCAAGCATGGCGATGATGACCAGTGCGGGCAGGTAGGCGGCGCTATAGAGAAAGAAGGGTGTCAGCTTGGCGGTCCACTTGCCCTTGATGCCGAGGCCGCGTCGGATCGAATAGATGATCAGGCGCCGGATGGCGTAGCCGCGACCCAGGCGGGGGCCGTCGTAGTGTTGATAGCCGCGATCGAAGACCTCGCCGTAGGGCTGGGTTTGCTGGTCAGTCGCCATCAGTCCCTCGCTCTCCGCCGTCGAGGCTGTTGACTGTCTGGATATAGACATCTTCGAGCGAGCGTTGCTGGCCGCGCAATTGACGCAGGCTGCAGTTGGTGGCGACGACGGCATCGCGAATGGCATCGAAGACAGCCTCGTCACCGTTCGAGGAGCGCACGATGATCTCATTCGTTTCGATCTCGGCCTGAATACCGCGCTGGCGCAGATCGGCGATGAAATTGGGCACGTTGCCATCGACGCGGACGAGGATATCGCCGCCGCCAGCGCGCAGATTGGCGATGTCACCGGCCACGACCAGCCGCCCATGATCGAGCATGACGACGTATTCGCAGGTGCGCTCGACATCGCCCAGGATGTGAGACGAGAGCACGACGGTGATGCCGAGGCGGCGGTGGATGCGGTTGATGAGATCGAGCATCTCCTCGCGTCCCTGCGGATCCATGCCGTTGGTGGGCTCATCGAGGAAGACCAGCTCGGGATCGTGAACGATGGCCTGGGCAAGCTTGACGCGTTGCTTCATGCCAGTTGAGAACTCCCGGATCGGACGATAGCGCTCCTCGTTCAGCCCGACCTGGTAGAGGACGTCGTTGGCGCGCTGACGGGCGGCGCGGCGAGGCAGCCCGCTCATCTCGGCCATATGTCCCACGAAATCTGAGGCCGATACATCGCCAGCAAGTGTCTCGGACTCGGGCATGTAGCCGACGAGCTCACGAATCTTGGTGGCATTGTCGGCGACGGTTTGGCCCAGCACGCGGGCCGAGCCGGATGTAGGTTGGAGCAGGCCGAGCAAGCCTTTGATCAGTGTCGATTTGCCAGCACCGTTCGCCCCGAGCAGGCCGACGGCAGCGCGCGGGATGCTGAGGTCGAGCCCTTCGAGAGCGACGACGTGACCGTAGGTTTTGCGAAACGCGGTGGTTTCGATGATGGGATCGCTGGCGAGCTGAGCCATGCGACTCCTAGCTTCCGCTGGGCATGCCGTATTTGGACCAGGATTGTAGCCCAGCAGCCAGCACCTGGCTTGCAGATTCCTGGCTGATCTCGTGACCTTCACCAACGCCGTAGACGGAGACGAGGCCGAAAGCGATGACCTTGCCGGTCTGCATCACCGTTTCGACGGCCTGCTGCACCTGGGCGATATCGGGGCCGTTGGGCTCCTTGGTGCCGTGGTTGGGGGTGAAGCGCTCATCAAGAATATCGGAATCGATGTGCAGGTAGATGTAGTCGACCTTCTCCGCCAGCTCGTCGATCGCTTCTTGTAGCGGGCAGCCAGGGAATCCCTCGGCTACGGCAGCGATGGTGACTTCCGTTGCCTTGATCAGCTGGGCTTCGGGCGCATCGAGATTGCGGACATCGACCATGACGATGCGGTCCGTCGGAATCGGCGCGGTCAAGTGCGAGCTCTCGCGCCAGCGTGGGTAGGCGAGTCCAGCGGAGACGGCCACGGGCATACCGCCGAGCATGCCGGTGAGCGTCGTCTTGGGGGTGTTGAAATCGCCGTGGGCATCGAACCAGACCAGACCGATACGGGCGTCGGGGCCGTGGGTATCCTGCAAACCGCCGAGCACACCGGTCAGGTGGGAGCAATCGCCACCGGTGACGACGACGGGTGTCCCGGTACTGGACCCGGCATGGACGAGATCAGCAATTGCGCCGCCGATGAGGCCGAGGTTGTGGGTTGGATGATCGGTGCGAAGTGCTTCGGGGAACTCTGGCGATTGAAAGGTCTTCGGGATATCGACAGCGTCGAATGCGCCGAGCCGGTGGAAGGCGGTGGTTGAGCGCTCTTCACCCTCGGAGCGACTACTTCCACGGTAGTTGATCTCAACGACATGCAGGCTTCCGAGCCTGTTCGTGGTTGTGGACGGCATTGTCCCTCCTCCATATGTGTGTAGGTCTCGATACCTCTCTGCTCTCAGCATCGTACCACTGTGATTCAGATTCTGACGGCTCCTCCTCAATGATGAGGATAGGGACGCTCCTCGAGAAGAGCGCCCCTATTGCTACCGGACGATGATCCCCCGGATTACGGCAGGTCGAAACCTTCTGCGTAGAGGTCGACATAGACGTTCAGCGCGGTGATCGCGCCGTTGTCACCCTCGGCGAAGGTGCCGGCGCGGCCATCGACAACCACCACCGATCGCTCGCCGGCGACGGAGGCACTGTCGCCCTCGATAACGAGCGCGGTGCGTTCGCTGATGCCGATGGGCACGAGTGTTTCGTCGTTTTCGGCTGCGTGATAGGCGAGACCATAGAGGCGGCCCCAGTGTTGGTCGTAGGTGAGCCACGGCTGCAGCGCAACGCCCTCGACGATGCCCATGCCGGGCTGGATATCCGCGTCACCGACCTGGAAGGCGGCGATGCCCACGTCCTGATAGTTGTCGTCGGTGGGGTCGGCGTTGGCGACATACTCGTCACCCATGGCCGCGGTCAGCGCGTCGTCGGTGAGAACAACCGGTGAAGCAGCGAGCACCTGAGCGACGTAGTCACCCAATCCACCCTCAATCGCTGCCGGCAGCAGGCTCTGATTCGGGGCAAAGAAGATTGCGCCCGCGAGGCCGGATGCGTAGTTGTCGAGTCGCTCAGCGGCATCCATGCCGGGTTGATAGCCCACGATATCGACCCCGCCGCGCCAGCCAAGACCGGCCATCAGCTTGCGATATTCCTGGGCCGCCTTGTTAGCCTGGCCGTAGTTCTTGAAGCCGACGCCGACGATCAGCAGTGTCCCGTCGCCCATGCGCGAGACGAAGTCGCTCAGCACCTGGTAATCCTCGGTGTCGTCCAGCGCGCCGCCACTCAGCATCAACGTGCTGTCGAAATCGATAGACGGCCCATCCCACTCGGGCCGGGCCGGGAGGATGACCGGCTCACCACCGAGTGACGCCTGCCGCTGATCGAGATCGTAGGTCAGGCCGTCGTCCGGCGCGAGCACCTGGGTGACGATATTTTCGGCGACCAGCGTCTTGTTCGGGCCGACCCAGTCAAACTCGGCTGCGGCGGATTCGCCGTCCATCACCATGATCGATGACGGTCCGAAGACGTGCTGGATCTGCTGTTGATTCACGATCTCGGCACCGGTCGCATAGTCGAAGCCGATGCCGATCAGGCTTTCGCCATCGAAGTGATAGTCGGATTGAGCCAGGACGTTGAATGAGCGGGTAATCCGTCCTCGCTGGTAGAAGTGCTGGTCGGTGAAGAAGTTGTCCGCGCCGAAGGATATACCGCGCATGTAGTCTTCTTCGCCCGGCACATCATCCGCCCACCAGATGACCACTTGCTCCAGCTCCAGCGCGTTGTATGGCCAGCCGGTATCGACGTAGCCGGAGATCATCGTCTGCGACTGGACGGCTGCCCCGGCGCTCGTGCCGCCGAAGACGACGCCGCGCTCGAACGCATCGTGCATCGCGGCTTCGCTCGGGGTACCGGCCAGCAGCTCCATGGCGATCAGCTGGTCGCCGCCCAGCATGAAGATGCCGTCGAGCTCTGGATCATCGAATTGCTCGGCGTTCTCGTCCATCATCGCATCGTCGTTGGTCAGGATCGGCACCAGGACAGCCTCACAGGTGACATCCTCATCCACGACGGCGACGCAGGCATCCTCGATCTGCTGGGTGCGCTCACCCGCCAGCTCGAGATTTTCCTGGCGGAACTCAGCCTCGGTGCCGTAGGTCGCAGGCACGACCATGATGTCGATACCATCTGGTGTTGCGGCGTGCTCGGCGACGGTCGCGGCAAAGCCCTGCAGCGAGACTTCGTAGTAGCCGCCACCGATGGGAACCAGGACCTCATCGCCCTGGGCCGCCCCAGCCATCGGGAAGGCGAGCAAAAGCGACAGCATTGCAAGCAGCAATGTTGGCTTCCGGAGATACTTCGAGATCATTCCCTCTCCTCACGGTATATAGAATGTCCGATGTGAACATTCTAGCCGTAATGGGAGGATTTTCGCTCAGTCCCCACCTCCCAGCTCATGGAGGAGGAAGGCGTAGACGTCGGCGCGGTCGGCGATTTGCTTGGAGACAGGCTTGCCGTGGCCGTGTCCCGCACGGTCTTCGATGCGCAGCAAGATCGGGGCGTCACCGGCCTGGGCCGCCTGCAGCGTGGCCGCAAACTTGCGCGCGTGGCCAGGCACGACGCGATCGTCGGACGCGGCGGAGTTGATGAGCGTTGGCGGATACTCGACACCTTCCCGGACGTTGTGGAGCGGTGAGTAGGCATACAGGAACGGGAACTGCTCGGGGTCGTCAGCGCTGCCATATTCACCGATCCAGTAGTGTCCGACGGTGAAGCGGTGATAGCGCAGCATGTCGATCACCGGCACCTCGCAGAGCACTGCTCCGTAGAGATCGGGCCGCTGGGTGAGACACGCCGCGACGAGCAGACCACCATTGCTGCGACCGGTGATCGCCAGGTGGCGGCGGTTGGTGTAGTCGCAATCATCCAGCCACTCGGCACAGGCGATGAAGTCGTCAAAGACGTGCTGCTTTTGATCGAGCATGCCGGCGCGGTGCCAGTCCTCGCCGTACTCCGAGCCACCGCGCAGACTCGCCTGGGCAAAGATGCCGCCAGCTTCGAGGAGGAGCAAGATCTCGGCGCGGAAGCCCGGCAGGACGGGGATGTTGAATCCGCCGTAGGCATAGAGCAACGTCGGGCGCCGGCCGTCGGGATCGAGACCGCGACGGTAGGTCAGGAACATTGGCACTCGTGCGCCATCGGTTGAATCGACGAAGACCTGAATCGTCTCGTAGTCGCTTGGGTCGAAGGTGCTGGATGGTGCCTCCATCGCCTTGCTCTCGCCAGTCGAGAGATCGCACCGGAAGGGTGTCGGCGGGTAGAGGAATGAGGTGAAGAGGTAGTAGAGGTCGGTGTCGTCCTCTTTGCCCTCGATTTGCTGGATCGCGCCGATCGCCGGCAGTTCGATATCTCGCACGATCTCCCCATCGCGGCTGTGGAAGCGCAGTTGGTGATTGGCGTCGTGCAGCGTGGTGACGGCGAATCCATCGGCGGCCGCCACGACCTCATCGATGGCATCGGTGCCCTCGGGGATGATCTCTCGCCAGTGTTCTGGCTCTGGCTGATCGAGCTTGATCGCGACGAGCTTGTAGCGCGGAGCATCGCGGTTCGTCAGTACATAAAACATCGTGCCGTCATTGGTGATGAACCAGTACTCGGCGTCCGACTCCACCAAGAGATCGATGAACGGACCATCGCTCTCCAGCTCGCGATAGACGATCTGATTCTCTGGGTCGGTGCCGATGCCGCCGGTGAGGACGAGGTAGCGGCCATCTTCGCTGATCTCTGGCTCGAAGCGCAGGCGTTTGTCGTCGGGCCGCTCATAGATCAGCTCGTCCTGATCTTGGGAGTCTCCCAGGCGGTGGAAGTAGATGCGATTGTTGTAATTCTGCTCCTCATCGGGCACGCCGGTTGGGTCGGGGAAGCAGTTGTAAAAGAAGCCTGAGCCATCGGGGTGCCAGGCGATCGAGGGGAACTTCGCCCAGCGCAGCGTATCTTCGAGGTCTTCGGTCGTCTCGACATCGCGCACGCGCAGCACTTCCCAGTCGCTGCCCGCCTCGGAGAGGCCATAGGCGACGTAGCGCCCGTCGCGGCTCGGTTCGAAGACTGGCACTGCAATGGTCCCGTCGTCACTGAGCGTATTGGGGTCGAGTAGCTCGCGCGGGTCGGCTTTCATGGAGTCGCGCACGTAGAAGACGGACTGATCCTGAAGCCCGCTGTTGCGGCTGAAGAAGTAGCGTCCACCGGCACGTTTCGGCACACCAGCCCGGGGGAAATTCCAGAGCTCGGCCAGCCGGTCGCGCAGCTGCTGACGATTGGGGAGTGCGCTCAGGTATTCCTCGGTGCGTTGGTTTTGAGCTTCTACCCAGGCGTGCACCTCATCTGTCTCGGCTTCGAGCCAGCGATAGGGATCGGCAACCTCGACGCCGTGATAGGTGTCGGTCGTGCCATTTTTCCGGGTTTCAATCATGAGAGGATTTCCTTTCAGAATTCGTACCGGCCTATTGTTGCACGGCCACGGAGTGGGTAAGGTGTCGGGAACGAATAGAGGAGATGATCATGACTATCGAAACTGAGACGGACCCGAGACTGACAGAGCGCCGGAGCCATGCGCTGGCGCAAGCCGCCAAGATGATTTGTTCTGCCATATACGTCGGCAAGCGCGATGCGTCAGGTGTGGTGGAGGCGGATCTCGTTCCGCATTTCGACGCCTACAATGCCCCATTTGACTGGGATAGATTCTCCTTTGAGATCGACGAGGCAACGCAAACCGTTACGACGCGCTACGGCGACCAGTCACGACGCGCTCGCTGCCATGCCAGTCAGGGGTGCCTGATTTTGGCCGAGGATAGCGACGATATCTTCTTCACCCCACTAGATGTGAAGCCGGAGGTCCCCGACCCAGCGACTACCCACTGGCCTGCAGGTGACGTTATCGACGGTGGGCAGCTGCCTGCGAACGTTGACGGGGCGGCCCTCGAGGCTGCGCTCGACTGGATCTTCGATGACGCGAATCACCCGGCGCCGATCCGCACCCGGGCCGTACTGGTGGTCCATCAGGGCCAGATCGTGGCGGAACGTTACGCGCCAGGCTTCGGGCAAGATACCCGGCAAGTCAGCTGGTCGATGGGGAAGAGCATCACGGCTGCGCTTGTGGGGTTGCTGGTCGGGGATGGTGCGCTGGAGCTCGACGCGCCCGCGCCGGTCGCCGAGTGGTCGGGCGCTGACGACCCACGCCGCGAGATCACGGTGCGACACCTGCTGAACATGAGCAGCGGACTGGAGGTCATTCGTGCCAAGGCGGACAACCGGCCCGATCTGGCCTGGACCAGTGGCGACGATCACATGCTCTTCTACACCGATGCCATCAACGTCTTCGAGCACGCCGTCAGCTTCCCGCTTGGCTCCCCGCCCAACACGCACTGGGCCTATCGCAACTGCGACCCGATGACGCTGAACAAGATCGTGCGTGAGACAGTCGAGGCGCGGGGTGAGGAATATCTGAGCTTCCCGCAGCGCGCGCTCTTCGACCGCATCAGCATGGGTGCGGTGACGCTGGAGACTGATCGCTGGGGAAACGCTATCAATATTGGATACGACTACTTGACGCCCCGCGATTGGGGACGGTTTGGCCTGTTGCACTTGCACGATGGCGTCTGGCAACCGACTGGCGAACGCATTCTGCCTGAGGGCTGGGTGGACTTCGTGCGGACGCCAGCGCCGGCCGACCCTGGCAAGCACTACGGCGGGTTGTTCTGGCTGAATGCCGGGGGCATGTGGCCGGATGTGCCCCGCGATGCCTACGCCCCGCGCGGGTCGCGTGGCCAGTTCGCGACGATCATTCCATCGAAGGATACGATCGTCGTCCATATGGGGCTGTGCGTCGCGGAGCCGTTCGATCCGTTCCTCAACCGGATCGTGGGCCGGATCCTTCAGGCGATTGGCTAGAGGGCAGCTTCAGACGGCCCGAGACCTGGCCAAAGATGAGCACGCCGATGATGCCGAGGATGATGACGGCGGAGGCGTAGACGCTGCCTTCGAATCCGAATTCGCCGCCGGTGACCCAGTCCGCGCCATCGGGCCGGACCCGCATGAGCGATCCGCCACCGACATCGAGCCCGCTGACGGTAAAGCCGTAGACGTTGCTCTGGATCCAGTTCCAGGCGATGTGGAATCCGCCGGCAGCCCAGATGCCGCCCTCGTTCAGGGCAAGCAGGCAGAAGAGCACGCCGATCAGGAAGAGGTTGGCGAGGGCGAGCGGCGAGATGCCGGGGTTCGCCAGGTGTGCTGCAGCGAAGAAGCCGGTCGTCACGAGCCCAGCCAGCAGCGCGCCGATTTTCTCGCCAGTGACCTGGAAGAACCAGCCGCGGAACATCAGCTCCTCGGTCATGCCCTGAACGCCCCAGCCAACGAGCATGATGAGCGTCGGGAGGAAGGCGACGGCGGCCAGATCGACCGCGTTGGCGCTGAGGGCTTCGGCGTCGCCAGTGATCAGCATCGCACCGATGGCGAGCGAGAAGAGGGCTGCGGCATAGAGGAAGCCGAGGATGCCGGCCAGCGCTTGACGGTCGAGCGGTAGCCCGACGGTCCAGAACGGTCGTTTCTCGTAAAAGCGCAACCAGGCCCAGATCAGCGCGGCCATCGGGATGTAGGAGTAGATGAAGTAGCTGGCGCTCTCGATTGCGCCGCGGAGCAGGCTGGCGTCTTCGGCCGGCTCCAGGTCATAGACGAGCCCAAAGATCCCGGCCAGCTGGAAGAGCAGCAGCAGGAGCGGAATCAGCCACCATTGCGTCGGCCGTTCGGCGTGCCAGACCAGCCGAAAGAGCCGGTAGCGCGCCCCACTCGATCCAATCCGATTCGTCCCCACCATCGCCCCCCTCGGCTGCAAGTTCCACCATCCATGATTGTCCGCTATTTCGACTCCATAGCGCGACCCGAGATTCTAACGCCAAGAGAAATAGCGCGCCGTTGGGCTCGCTCACCAGCACTCACAAGGTGGAGTTGTCAGTGCTGCACGGGGGATCGATCGCTACACATCACGTAGATTTGCTGCTTGACTGTGGACGGATTGCCCTGTTTCAACTGCTCAATTCGATCGGAGAGGATCTGCTGGCCGTTATATAGTCCTTCAGTAAACAGCCACCAGTCGTGCATGTTTTCGATACCATTCAATGCATCCATCATCTGAGCTTGATCTTGCTGCTGAAATCCTTCGAGCCAGTACTGATACCACTTGCACTCAGCCTGGATTTGAACGGCGTTCCACCAGACTCCTCGCTGATAGACATGACCGACACCGTCGGGCAGTTCATCATCGTCGTTGGCGAAGTCAATCGGATCCCAGCTGGCTCCGGGCGGCAGCTCCGTGGCAGCCTTCGCCTTATTGATCTCCTTGATGATTTCTGAGTGATTGTCAGAATCAATGAATTGACTCAGAAATTCTGGGGCACCGTAAACCATCCCAAAGCCGCCGATGAATACGATTGCGGCTAACCCTGCTACTGCCCCGAATCGGCTCAAGGTTGACCAACCATGGTCTTGAATCGTGCGGGCTCCCAGATTGCTCATGATATGTCGCCGGGTTTGCTCCCGCTGGAGATCATCCGAGGATTCAACACCTCCACGCAGAGGATCAACCGCTTGCAGTCTCGTCAATTCATCGATGGTCGGATTAGTCATTACTGGCTACCTTTACTACAGGCTGACAAATTTCGGGCTGATCAAGAACGTTGAGCATGCGACGGAGACGCTTGCGGGCGCGGAAGAGTCTGACGTTGTAGACGGCGCGACTGCATCCAAGCACCGCTGCGGCCTCGGCGCCGCTCAATCCGTCCCAAGCTCTGAGCATCAATACCTCTTGATCGGAGGGTGGAAGGTGTCGCAGGGCGGCGACGATCTGGTCATCTCCCCCTAGTGCCAAATCCTCGATAGTTGGTTGGGGCGGATGTAGGACCGCCACACGATCGATGAGGGACTTGCGCCGTCGTTGAGAACGTTGCTGATTACGCAGCAGATTTCGGGCGATGCCACAGAGCCAACCTGCCTCGTGGGGTGGGACGCGATCGATCCGTTTCCAGGCAACAAGGAACGTCTCTGTAACCAGGTCCTGGGCATCTTCTGGGTTGGTGCGTCGCCGTAGATAGTTCAGCACAGTTTTGTAGTGCGTGGCATACAGTCGTTCCAGCACATCAAGTTGGGCGCTCTGGAGATTCGCATCCCGTTTTGACACTGCTACCTCGCTTTGTCCTGCCGCGTTTCCCGCTCTCACTAGATAGTGTCCGCTGGAGGGTTGGATGTTTCATTGTTGGAGGAGCTGGGCTGCAAAAAGGAAAGCGAGCGAACCCGGAGGTACGCTCGCTGAACAGCGATAGAGGGGGAGGCCGAAGCTACACCAATTCGACTTTCAAGCGTTTGCCGACAGCCGCTGCGCCTCGTTCGAGTGTTTTTATGCCTATGTCGGATTCGTCACCGTTGAGGATACGATCGAGTTGCGACCGGCTAGTTTCCATACGGCGTGCCATTTCAGTCTTACTAATGTTTGAATCCTTGCGAGCCTGTTCAAGCTGCCACGCGACGACTCGTCGAGTAGCAAACTCGACAGCATCCTCATAAAGCCCCTCTTCTTTCAGGAACTCCTCAAGGGTTGGACCACGATGTGGGTTTGTCATTTTGTTATCTCCCTTTGCCGTTTACGTCCGAGATTCAGATCTGTGGTCGGAGTCTTTCGCGACTTCTTTGTGAAAGCATGGAGCAGATACATTTCATGATCTTGAATGCAGAACAATATTCGACAAATCTGCCCGTCGGAGATGTTTATGCGAGCTTCCCATAGCCCTTGACCGAGTGGTCGGCAAAGAGGCATCCCTAGGGGCCAACCATATTCAATCATCTGGAGGACTCGGCCTATTCGTTGTCGATCTGGCGTACTCTGCTGCCGTATCCAATCACGTACCGGAACAGATCCGGTAGAGCTTTGGTAAAAGACAACGGTGATGATTTTGTCGTCATCTGGCAATCGATTCTCCACCAACTATGTACTATATATAGTACATAGTTGGACTCATAATGTCAACTCAACGAGGGCCGGCAAGTGCCGGCCCTCTCGCTTGCGATCAGATTGGAGTCAACGCTATCCCGCCAGCATCTTCATGGGGTGTTCGAGCATCTCCTTGAGGCGCTGGAGGAAGAGCGAGGATTCGGCGCCGTCGGTGACGCGGTGGTCGGATGCAAGGGTGACTTGCATCAGGAAGACCGGCTCGAACTCTTCGGACTCGGCGTTCCAGACGGGCTGCATCTTGGCCGCACCAACTGCCAGGATGGCGGCCTGCGGTGGGTTGATGACGGCCGTGAAGTGATCGACGCCGAACATGCCCAGATTCGAGATGGTGAAGGTGCCGCCCGCGTATTCCTCTGGGCGCAGGCCACCTTCGCGGGCTCGCCGGGCCTTATCCTTGGTCATGCGCGCGATCTCGCCGAGTGTCAGGCGGTCGGCCTCGGGGATGAATGGGCTGATCAGACCGTCCTCCAGCGCAACAGCGAAGTTGACGTCGATGGTGTCGTGCATCTGGCGCTTGCCGTCGACGTACGAGGAGTTGATGACCGGGAAGTCGCGCAGGGCCATGGCCGTGGCCTTGAGAATCAGGTCATTGACAGTCGTCTGGCTCTCTTCATCCAGCTCAGCGTTGATCTGCTTGCGCAGCGCCATGGCCGGGCCCATATCGATCGACATGGTGATGAAGATGTGCGGCACGTCGCGGAACGACTCGTGCATGCGTCGTGCGATGGTCTGGCGCATGCGCGATAGCTCCTGGAGCTCGCCATCAGCGGTCGGGGCCGGCGCGGCGGGCGCTTCCTCGACGACGCGCTCCTCGGCTTCAGCGGCCGGAGCGGCGGCAGGCTTGGGAGCTTGCTTCTCGCCATCGACATAGGGCTGGATGTCGCGCTTGACGATGCGGCCGTGCGGGCCAGAGCCCTGAATCTGCTGAAGATCGATGCCGTGTTCTTCGGAGAGCCGGCGCACCAGCGGTGACGCGCGAACACGTTCACCCGGCGCACGCTCGACCACCTGCTCTGCCGGTGCCTGTGTCTCAGCGGCTGGTGCGGGCTGAGCCTCTTCTTCGGCTGGTGGTGAGGCCTGTGCCTCGGGGGCTTCAGCCGGCTCTTCCTCCGCAGCATCCTGGGCCTTGCCGTTGGCGGAGGGTGCTGGCTCGGCGATCTCTTCGCCGGGATCGCCGATGATGGCGATGACCTCGCCGACGGGCACGGTGTCGCCCTCGTCAATGAGCGTCCTGGCGAGAATGCCGGAATCGAAGGCTTCTATCTCAATATTGACCTTGTCGGTCTCGATCTCAGCGATCGCTTCGCCGCGTTCGACTTCGTCACCTGGCTGTTTGAGCCAGCGCAGCAGTGTGCCGCTGTCCATGTCGTAGCCCATTTGGGGCATCAATACATCTTTCGCCATGCTGCCCCTCTTCTCTCAAAGCTGTTGGCGTCTTTCATGGTTCTAGGCCAGCGCCTTCTGAACCGCCGCGATTACCTCATCCTTGCCGGGGATCACCAAACGCTCCAAGTTGCGGGCGTATGGCATTGGAACCTCCAGGCTGCCGACTCGCTCGACTGGCGCATCGAGCCAGTCGAAGGCGTCTTCCTGAATGCGGGCAGCAATCTCGGCGCCTAGTCCCATGGTACGCCAGGATTCCTCAACAATCACGAGCCGGTTCGTCTTCTTGACCGATTCAACGACGGTATCGGTGTCGAGAGGCCGGAGCACGCGCATATCGATGACTTCGCACGAGATACCGTGCTTCTCCTGCAGCTCTTCGGCGGCACCGAGGGCGAGGATGGCTCCGCGAGACCAGGATGCGATAGTGACATCGGTACCTTCACGGCGAACTTCGGAGCCTTCGAGCGGCAGCACGTAGTCGCCTTCGGGCACGGGGCCGCGGTTGCGATAGATGAGTGAGTGCTCGATGAAGATGACGGGGTCTTCGCCACGGATGGCGGCTTTCATGAAGCCCTTGGCGTCGAAGGGCGTCGAAGGCATGACAACCCGCAGGCCAGGCACATAAGCGAACCAGCCTTCATAGGTCTGCGAGTGGGTCGCGCCAAGCTGACCCCAGCCGGCGGCGGTGCGGATGACGACGGGCGCGTTGAACTGGCCGCCGAACATGTAGCTGATCTTGGCAGCGTGGTTGACGATCTGGTCGACCGCCAGCAGCGCGAAGTTGATCGTCATCAACTCCAGCACGGGCCGGATGCCGGCCAACGCAGCGCCGGTTGCGACACCGGTCATGCCGAGCTCGGAGATGGGCGTGTCGATGACGCGTTCCCGACCCCATTCCTCCTGAAAACCACTGGTGACGACGTAGGAGCCGCCGTATGCGCCGATATCTTCACCCATCAGGATGACATTCTCGTCGCGCGTCATCTCCTCGTTCAATGCCTCCTGCAATGCCTGGCGATAGGTGATCTCGCGGACGCCATCTTCAGTGATCTTGTCGCGCGCATCCTCGCTCAGGGATTGCAGATCGGCCAGCGTGCTAGCCACGATCCGGTTCCTTTCCTACTTCGCCTTCGGAGTAGTAGACATGGTCGTAAATGGTGGATGGTTCGGGGAATGGGCTCTCGTCGGCGAAGGCTACGGCTTCTTCTAATTCCTGCTCGATCTGATCATCGATCGCCTTCAATTCGTCCTCCGTGGCGATCTCTGCCTTCAGCAGCCGCTCCTTGTAGAGGATGATTGGATCATCGGACCGGGCTTCTTCGATCTCTTCCTTCTCGCGGTACATCTCGGGGTCAGCCATCGAGTGGCCGCGGAAGCGATAGGTCATTGCCTCGATGAAGTAGGGGCCCTGACCGGACTTGGCATATTCAATGGCGCGCTGGGTGACTTCGTACATGGCGAGGACATCCTGGCCGTCGACGATCTCGGTCTTCAGCCCGTGGCCCTCGGCCTTGGTCGACATCTGCGGCACGGCTGAAGCGTATTCAACGGCGGTGCCCATACCGTAGAGGTTGTTCTCGCACAGGAAGACGATGGGGAGTTTCCAAAGCTGGGCCATGTTGAGCGCTTCGTGGAAGGCGCCGGCATTGGTCGAGCCATCGCCGAAAATGCACATGGCGATAGCGTCCTTCTTCTGATGTTTCAATGCCAGGCCAACACCAGTTGCGAGCGGGATGTGGCCACCGACAATGGCGTAGCCGCCCCAGAAATGCCTCTCGGGATGCACCAAGTGCATGGAGCCGCCGCGGCCGTGGGTAGTCCCAGTGACTTTGCCGAAGAGCTCGGCCATCGCCGCTTTTGGATCGACCCCAATGGCCAGCGCATAGCCGTGATCGCGGTAGTGCGTCAGGAGGTGGTCTTCCTCACTGAGGGCGGCAATCGCGCCAACACCAACGGCCTCTTCACCGATATAGAGGTGCAAGAAACCGCCGATCTTCCCATAGGCATATTGCTCGGCTGAGCGCTCCTCGAAGCGACGAATGAGATACATCTGGCGGTAGAACTCAAGGAGTTGCTCACGGTCCAGTGCCTCGAGAAGATCTACATCCGAGGTGGCTGGAGTAGCCATCACGAACCCTTTCTGTAGTGTCGAGGCGGGCCTCTTTGCTCGCTCGACGGAAACCGGTGGACTTGGATGCATGGCATCTGTACTCAGATCGGCCCCTGTCCGGTTGTGCCGTCCAAGCCAGACTCTATTGTACGCGACCCTTCCGGGCTGGTCTATGGCCCCCACTAATTGGCTGGTAGGTGGATCACTGGATTTGTCGCACGATATTAGACTATGGCTAGGCGTCCAGACCGCCGAATGGACGGCAAGATGAAAGCGGTGTAGGCATGGATGATGTGATCAGCGTGTTGAACCAGTTTGGCTACTTCGCGTTCGCTGTCTCGGGTACGCTGGCCGTCAGCCGCCGGCGGCTCGATCTCTTTGGCGCGCTGGTGATGGCGATCGTGACGGCTGTCGGCGGAGGCACGCTGCGCGATCTGTTGCTTGGCTCTGGCTCCGTCTATTGGGTGGATGACCCGACGCCGATTGTGACCGCGACGATCGGCGGTGTCTTCGCCATCGCCATGCTCCGCCGCCAGCCGCGAGTCAAGCGGGCACTGCCGGTTGCTGACGCGCTGGGTCTGGCGGTCTTTTCGGTCATGGGCGCCGAACAGGCACAGATCCTGGGTGCATCTGCCCCGATTGCGATGGTGATGGGTGTCCTGACGGCTGTCGCTGGCGGGATCATTCGCGACACCTTGAGCGGAACCGTGCCGCTGATTCTCCAGCGTGAGCTCTATGCATCCGCCGCCGTGCTGGGGTCTGCCAGCTTCGTACTGCTGGAGCAGATCGGTGCTGGCCGAACGCTAGCGATCCTGATCGGCATCGCGCTGGCGACGGGATTACGCCTGGTCTCGATGCGCTGGAATTATTCATTGCCGTGCTTCGAGGTGGACGAGGCGGTGGCCTGAT
>CAYNTE010000065.1:0-16894 GCA_964399615.1 uncultured Thermomicrobiales bacterium | reverse complement strand
GGACTAGTAACCAAAACCATCGTCCCTGTGTCGTCACGATCTCCTGAGAGATCCTTCGACAGGCTCAGGATGACAGCGGGACGTTGCGTTTCCCATCCAGAGATGTCAGCCTTCACCGACCACCGACCACCGACCACCGACCACCGACCACCGACCACCGACCACCGACTCCCGATCCTACCCTCGTCGTAGGCGGGCAGCCATATGCTCGGCCGTCGCGATGGTCGGGTAGTTTAGATTCGCACGCGGTCCATGCGGGAAGATCGAGGCGTCGATCACGCGTAACCCCTCAATCCCACGCACACGGCACTGATCATCGACCACTGCCATCGCGTCGCTGGCCGGACCCATCCTGCACGTCGATGAGGGGTGGAACGATGTCGCCACGCGTTGCTGGACGAACTCTCGCAATTGGTCGCGATCCTGCCACTCGTACTTGTGCTTGCCGGGGGTCAGTCTGTCTCGCAGCGGCGGGGCGGCGGTGATCTCGTCCGCCAGAATAACTCCATCGCAGAGCGCCTCAAGATCGACCGGATCGCTGAAGTACTTGTGGTCGATGTCGAGCGTCGCCTCCGGATCGCTGCTCGTCAGTCGCACTCGCCCTTTCGATCTGCTGTACTGCAGGCTCGGTGTCAGCCGGAAGATCCATGCTCCGAGATCCGCGCTGTAGAGCTGGATCGGATAGATGTGGAGGTCGATATCCTGCTCGACCTGACTGCTGCGTGCGAAGATCAGCGGCCGGGCGAAGACGATCTCGTCGGTATCTCCCGGCGCATCCTCGTCACGCATCGTATAGAAGCGGTTGACGCCCTTGGCCGAAGGGTGATCCATCAGATGCTCGCCGACACCGGGCGAGTCGTGGACTACATCAATACCGAGCTCCTGGAGATGTCCTCCTGGTCCGATGCCGGACCGCATCAGGATGGCTGGCGAGCCATAGGCGCCAGCCGTCAGAATCACCTGGTTGCCGGTAAATGTTTGCCCGTCTGCGGTCCTGACACCGGTCGCTCGCTTGCCCTCCAGCAGCACCTGATCGATCAGGGTGTCGGCCATGATCGTCAGATTCTCGCGCTGTCGAGCACGCTCCAGATAGGCGAAGGCGACGTTGACGCGCATTCGGGCGCCATCGATCACCGCCACATTTTTCGGCACCATCCCGATGCCTGGCGTCTGCTGGCGCTGGCCGTTAAGGTCCTCCAGCTCGTCGAAATTCAGCTCACCCGCCGTCTCGAAGAGGCAGCGCTCCAGTGGCGACATCTGTCCCTCCGGCATGCGCCAGACCGGCATCGGGCCGTCGTCACCGTGTAGCGGGTTATCGCTCGCCAGCGGGTCCGATTCGACGCGCTTGAACGCAGGCAGCAGGTCATCAAATCCCCAGCCGGGGTTGCCGGCCGCTTCCCAGCCGTCGTAGTCCAGCTCCGAGCCACGCAGCCAGACGCAGGCGTTGATGGCTGATGAGCCGCCAAGCACCTTGCCGCGCGGCAGATTGACTTGATACCCGGTCGGACCCGGCGCGTTGAGATAGCCCCATGGGTGCGATTCTTCCCAGAGATAGCGGGGATCGAGCACTTCAGCCGGCCACGCCGCGCGGTCTGCGCCATAGTCGGGGCCTGCCTCGATCAGCAGGACAGTTGTATCGGGGTCTTCTGTCAGTCTGGCCGCCAGCACGCCGCCAGCTGCCCCACCTCCAACGATGAGATAGTCAAATCGACGATCGCTCATGGATCTCCTCCTCTACGCTTCATTGCGATTTCAGTGTAGCGCGCCGTCAGTTCAGCGATGGATTCGAGCGGCCATCCCAGGAATCGACGACGTTCAGCGCCGAGCGGATGTACCCCGCCAGCTCGGTGACATTGGGATCGCCGTCGATGCGCTGGAGCGGGCGCTGGTATGGCGGAATGCCAGGATCGTTCGAGCGGATGGCGGCGTGGATCTCGACATGGGGTTCGGAGCTGGCCAGCGATGGCGCATGCACGACCAGCGCGCGGTGAAATGCGCCCGATTCCCAGCGCAAGATCGCCTGGATCCCTCCTGCCTGACCATCCGCGACCAGCTGTACCGGATGGCTCCAGCCGTCGATAGCCAGATTGGCAGCATGTCCGATGGTAATGCCCAGGTCGTTGCGCCGTGCCCGCTCTTGCGGTGATGTCACGACCTGGCCGGTGCGTTCGGCGTAGCCTCGCCGGATACGCTCATCCCTCCAAAGCAGGAGGCTGCCCACCAGAATTGCGACATGGATGACGCCGACGATGGTGCTGAAGAGGGGCGTGTCGCGCGAATAGATGGTCGACCAATCACCAACCATGCCGCCCATGAAGTCGAGCACCGGATAGAAGACCAGTGCATTTGCACCCTGGATGACGGCGAAGAGTGCGATGGTGAAGTTGATCGACGGCCGCTGGGGGCGAAACCAGAAGATCCAGAGGCAGACCACGCCGATGATCACATTGACGATCGTGCCAGCCAGCGCGACCCAGGCAATCTGGATATCCGAGGCGCCGAAGGCATTCCACTCGACGTAGCCGTAGACGAAGTAGAAGCCGACACTGAGGATGTCGTGACCGATCAGCTTGACGACCAGTGCATGCCCAGCCTCGTGCAGGATGATGCTGGCTGGCAGCAGCCCGAAGATGACGAGTCGCATGATGCGCGAGCGGCGGTTGGCCGTCAGCGGCTCTCTGAAGATCTCGTCACGATGGGTGACCGTGTCCCAGACTACGGCAACGAAGGCAATCGCAACGACGAAGCCCAGCAGATTGATGCCATCGAAGAGCACGCTACCGGATGTTTCCCTTCACCTCGCACGAACCGAGCATCCGCGGGTCAATCTTACTGTTCTGCACCGAAGAGACAGGCCATCAAGACAGCCCGAGTCGCTGGGCGAAATAGCCCAGAGCGTCCGCTAGCAGTCCGAAACCAACAATCCCGATCACCCACAGCATCGTCTCGCGCGCGCCACGCAGCAGGCGTTGCTGCAGGCGCTCCAGCATATCCCGCGATCTTCGCCCGAGGATCTGGTGCATCGCCAGCAGCCCCAGCGGCGGCAGGATGAAGATGATGTTGTAGACGATCAGGAGTGGAAACCAGAGGCCAGCACTCATATCGCTCGCCGTCATCACCCCGGTGGCGCCCAGTAGCGGGAATGCAGTCGGAGCTTCTGTGATGGTGACGGTCATTCCCAGCCCAAAGAGTGCCCAGCTCTTGTTCATGCCCGGGATCGTTGGCAGCGATTCCGGCTCCACATCGGATGGCGCCTTGATCGCATAGATGAGCATCCCCGCGCCGATGGCGAGTTGCAAGGCGTAGACGACCGGATTATCGAGAATCTCGCCGAAGACGCTCAGTAGATCGAGGCCGAGCATCAAGATCAGCCCGAGCGTGAAGTAGGCACTTGAAACTCCAGCAAGGTAGATCCCTACCCGGCGCACGACGGGCCCGCCGGCGAAGAGCAGCAGGATGGTTATGACTAGTGCCGATGGATTGATACTATCGAGCAGCGCGAGGCCGAGCACCGCGAAGACTTCATTTGGCATACCTGAGATCGTATCTCCAGCTACACTAGCAGTACCGCAATAGCACCGCGCGACAGGTTCCCGCCAAGCCTACAGAATCGATTGCCTAAGGTCGCGATGGGATGAGGGGAGGGGGAATGCGTGTCTGCTACCAACGCAAGCTCATCGCAACAAGGCCGGTCGCGTAATCCCACTATCTCGCAGTCGCTGAAGGAGTATGGACGCGGGATTGCCGGCGGTCTGCTCTTCAGTCTTCCCTTGCTCTTCACCCAGGAGGTCTGGGAATACGGCTTCCTCTTCGATCCCTTCCGGATGTTGATCTATGTATTCGTCACCTTTCTGCTGTTGCTGGGGTACAACCGCTATGCTGGGCTCCGTCACGATCGAGACGCACTGGAGGTTGTCATCGATTCGTTTGAGGAGATGGGTATCGGCCTGGTGATCGCTGCCGTTGTCCTGCTCTTCCTCGGACGGCTGGAGTTCGATTCTGGACTCACAGAGATGATGGGGCTGATCACTCTCGAAGGTATGACCGTCGCCATCGGGGTTTCGGTCGGCACGGCCCAGCTCGGCACGCGGGAGCAGCAGGAAGAATCAGAGAAGGGCACCGACGGCTCCGAGAATGCTGATATTCACCTCCATGAGCAGATTGTCCTGGCTGTCATCGGCGCAGTGCTGATCGCCGGGAATGTCGGACCGACCCAGGAGCTGACGATCATTGGGATGGAGGCTGAAACCTGGCAGTTGGTTGGTCTGATGATCATGTCGCTGGCGATCTGCGCTACGATCCTCTTCTACAGCGATTTTGTGCGATCCCATCGCATCTCTGGTGTTGATGTGCACAACTGGTACGGCGTGCTGCTGCGCACCGCGACGTTCTATATTGTCGCGCTGGCCTCTTCCGCCCTCGTACTCTGGGCATTCGCCAGATTCGACGGTGTCTCGTTGGACGTCGCCCTTGCGCAGACGGTGGCGCTCGGTCTCATCGCGAGCCTCGGCTCGTCGGCAGGGAGGCTGTTGTTGCAATGATGGAGAAGGTAGAAAAGAATTGGCTCGAGTGGATCGTCTTTGGGATCAGTGTCGTGCTGGTCATGGGCCTGGTCGTCTATCTTCTCTGGAACGGCTTTAATGACGACACCTCGCCGCCCAACATCGTCGTCGAGCTGGGCGAAGTGAGCCAGCAGGGAGATCGCTACTCTATCCCGATTAAGCTCAGCAATACGGGCGGCCAGACGGCCAAAGCCGTCACGGTAGAGGTCACGTTGATGCAGGGTGAGCAGGAGCTGGAGACTGCCCAGCTTGATGTTGACTTTGTCCCGCGTGATTCCTATCGCCACGGCTGGGTGACATTTACTGAGAATCCCGCCGATGCAGATGAAATCGAGACGCACGTCCTCGGCTACGAAGTGCCGTGAGATTAGGAGAGGCAGTGCATGCCAGCCAGTGACGCAACGGGCGGGATCATCGACCTTCGCGGCGATTGGGCCGCACCGCCGACCGAGGCGATGCGCGCCGCGATGGCCCGGGCCGAAGTTGGCGACGACAATTCCCGGGAAGACCCCACCGTCCGGCGTCTCGAAGAGCTCTCGGCTGAGATCATCGGCCGTGAGGCTGGTCTCTTTGTCCCGACCGGAACGATGGGCAATCTCGTCAGCGTCCTGGCACACACCGATCACGGTGATGAGGTCATCGTCGGAGACGCGGCACACACCTTTATCTATGAGGTCGGGGGTGCGGCCGCCGTCGGCGGGCATCCGTTCCGGACCGTCCCGAACGACCGCTTCGGGATGCTCGACCCCGAGGCCGTGCGCGCCGCGATCCGGCCGAGCAACATCCACTTCCCAACGACTGGGCTCCTGATGCTTGAGAACAGCCACAACCTGCGCGGTGGGACGGTGCTCGATGCCGGCCAGATGACGTCGCTGGTCGCTGTTGCTCACAAGCACGAGATCCCGGTCCATCTCGATGGCTCGCGTATCTTCAACGCCGCTGCTGCACTCGGAGTCCCGGCTGGAGATCTGACCGGCGGGGCCGATAGCGTCGCCTTCTGCCTCTCGAAGGGGCTGGCTGCGCCGGTGGGGTCGGTCATCGTCGGCTCGCGACCCTTCATCGAACGCGCCAGGCAGGCTCGCAAGCTGCTCGGCGGTGGCATGCGGCAGGCAGGCGTCATCGCCGCTGCTGGCATCGTTGGGCTGCAGCAGATGGTCGACCGCCTCGCGGATGATCATGCTGTCGCACGGCGTCTTGCCGAGGGGCTTGCCGAACTCCCCGGACTCACCGTTGATCTCGAGACTGTCCAGAGCAATCTGGTCTTCATCGATACAACTGGTGCGAAAGACGCAACCTGTGTCTGTCAAGCACTTGCCAGTGAAGGGGTGCGGGTGAACCAATTCTCGCCCACCCGCTTCCGTCTGGCTGTGCACTACTGTGTTGATCTCGACGATGCCGAGCGCGTCATCACGACCGCTCGCGCGATTATGGCCGCCTGACGGTCTGGAATGGGAGCCAGGGGATGAAGCGTCGCTACGCAGAGTGGGAATTTGAGACCAACGGCATTGTGACCACCGTCGGCGAATGGGGCGAAGGCGAGCAGCACGCGGTCTTGCTGCACGGCGTCAGCGGCAACCGTGTCTACTGGTCCGATCTCGGCCCGCAGCTTGCCCAGCGCGGCTGGCACGTCTGGGCGCCGAGCCTGCGTGGCGCGGGTCAGGAATCTGTCGCGATGGATAGTGAGCTGGTTGGCCGTGAGATCGACACCTACGTCGAGGATCTCGTCTCCTGGCTCGATCAGGCTGGTATCGAGCGTGCGGCGATTGCCGGTCACTCCTTCGGCGGACGGCTGGCTGCAACCTTCGCCGCCAGCTATCCAGAGCGCGTAACCAAGCTCATCCTGATCGCGGCAGCTGGGCCGGACGCGCTTACTGACGTAGCTGAGAAGCACCCCGAGCTGGTCGGAGAGCGTGGGCCGTCCTACCGCAGTCTGACGGAGATCAGCGGGCCGGTGCTGGAGGTCTTGCAACGCCTCCACGATCGCAACCCATCGGCCACGATCACCCGAGCGAGCTTGCTGCGCTGGATCGAGAATCTCAGCTTCGATGGCGAAGGAAACGCCCAACACCACGACGTCGCCGAGACAGCCGATGCCCAGATGGCGATTATCCGGGCTGAGGATCAGACCTCGATTCTGGCGGATATCACCGCCCCAACGGTCGTGATGCGATCGGTCGATGAGAGCCCGATGCTGCGCCACACTATCCCGCATTATGTCGATCATCTGGCTGAAGTCGAGTTCGTCGATGACATCCCCGGCGGCCACGGCACACCAACCGACGCGCCAGAGGCAGTGCTGCGGGCATTTGGCAACCCATCCACAACATGATCCGGCCCCGCCGAGGTTAATCGACGGGACCGGTTTCAAGAGGGTGGAGAGAAGAAACCATCGGGGTTAGTGACGAACCCCGTGTGGGTATTTGTTACTGCAGATCCGCGGGCCGCTCGCCGAGCGTCACATCAACGGTGAGCGTCTCGTCCGTCGACGACCGGTAGATCTCGACCTGGATCGTGTCGCCAGGCTGGTAGTTGAAGAGCACTTCCATCAGCGAGTTCTCCGCGCTGATCTCCTGACCATCGATCGCGGTGATCACGTCCTCGGCCTGGATGCCTGCCTGGGCTGCTGGGCCATCTGGCGTGACCTCGGCCACGTAGGCGCCGTGGTCGACTCCGGAGATGCCGGCTGCGCGAGCGCCCTGCGGTGTCAGTGTCTGATAGCTGATGCCGATCAACGGCCGGACGACTTCGCCCTTGTCAATCAGGGTGTTGACGATCTCCTTGACGGTGTTGCTTGGGATCGCGAAGCCGAGTCCTTCAGCCGTCACGCCCTGGCCCGCGTTGCGGACGACCGCGGTGTTGACGCCGATGACTTCGCCTTGCATGTTCAGGAGTGGACCGCCAGAGTTGCCAGGGTTGATTGCGGCATCATGCTGGATCATGTCGTTGATCGTGTTGCCGCCCAGCTCGCGATGCAGGCCCGAGACCACACCTTGCGTGACGGTGTTCGTGAATTCGCCGAGCGCGCTACCGATCGCAATCACCCAGTCGCCCGGTTCGAGTGTGTCGGAATCGCCGAACGTGACGGTCGCAGGGACATCGCCCGTGATTTGCAACACAGCGAGGTCGGTCAATGGATCGGTGCCGATCAGCTTCGCTTCCTGCTCGGTGCCGTCGGTAAAGATGACGCGAAGGCTATCGCTGCCTTCGACGACGTGGTTGTTGGTGACGACATAGCCATCATCACTGATGATGAATCCCGTGCCACTGCCGACCGGTTGTTCCTGGTCCTGCTGGGAACCGAAGATGCCGCCGACGAACTTCTGCTCGTTGATGACGGTGACGACGGCGGGGCTGACTTGTTTGGCGATCTCTGAGGTCAAGTTGACGACGTCTGGGACGTTCGCGGTGTCGCTACTGGCGCTGTTGTCGGATTCTGTCGGGGTTGCAGTTGTGCCCTGTGCCTGTTCGGTGGTGGACTCTGAGGCGGGGTTGAGATCACTGATGTTGGTCGCCTCAGCATTGCTCGGAGAGGTGGCCGTTACAACCTCTGGATCATCATCCTGGCTCAAAATGTACCCGGCCGTTCCACCGATGATGCCACCACCGATCATTCCGGCCAGCAAGATCACTGTTGCTATCACTATGAGTGCGCTGGTTGATAACCGACGTTGCATGTGCCTCCTCCATCTGTATCCTGGGCCCTAGCCCGTGTCTTGTTCGATCTTCTTCCGCTGTCAATACCAAGCATGCACCAGCCAGGTGAAGGCGAACTGAAAATCTGCTGAAGTTCGGCTGAAATCTTGGCGACGAAGCGAGTGAAGTGCGTAGCAGACTCTTACCCTATATGAACCACTGCCTCCGGAAATCGATACCGTCGCGTCTGCTCACGCTGCTGAAGGGCATAGACGATCGTCAGCGGACCCAACCGGCCCACGAACATGGTGATCATCACCAGCACCTTGCCTGGCAGCGATAGGTCAGATGTGATGCCCATCGAGAGCCCGGAGGTCGATTGCGCGCTCATCGTCTCGACCATAACCGCGACGAACGACGGTTGCTCGCCATAGAGATGCTCCACACCGGCCAGCGACAGCGTCATGACGAAGTGAAAGAGGAAGAAGAGTGTGATGACCGTTATCGCGCGCATCACCAGCCGCACGGGGATCCGGCGGTTGTAGGCCTGTGGCTCCAGCTGGCCGTGGATCTCCGACCAGACCGCCAGCAGCACGATACCGACCGTCGCCAGCTTGACGCCGCCGGCCGTCGACCCAGAAGCCCCGCCGACAAACATCAGCGCGATCCAGAAGAAGTTGGTGAAGGTGCTCGTATCTCCGAAGTCGACGGTCACGAAACCGGCGGTGCGGGCCGAGACGCTCTGGAAGACCGCCTGGAGAGGACGCAGCGACGCATCCATCGACTGCAGCGCGCCATTCCACTCAGCTCCGAGGTAGACTGCCGTGCCGGCGACGATCAGCGCCAGGTTGATGACCAGGACCAGCTTCGTGTTGACGTTGAGCGCTTGCCAGCGCCGCTTGTCGAAGAGATCCGCCAGCGCCATGTAGGAGAGGCCGCCGGCCTGGATCAGGCCGATCAGCACCAGGCTGATCCAGATAGATTCGTTGTATCCCGCCTCGGAGGTAAAGCCGCCGTGCAGATCGAAGCCCGCATTGCAAAAGGCGGAGATACTATGGAAGATGCCGTGCCAAATTGCCTGGTGCAAGGGATTATCCTGCATGTAGCGCAGCGTCAGCAGGACGGCCCCGATCGCCTCGACGATGAAGGTAAAGCGAGCGATCTTGCCCGTCAGCACGACTGCGTCGCGCAGCGAGAGCGTTGGCATGTTGTCCTGGATCAAGAGGTAGTTGCGCAGACTCCGGCCACCGATCAGCCGCAAGATCAGGCTTGCACCCACCATGAAACCCAGGCCACCGATTTGGATCAGCAGCAGAATGATCGCCTCGCCAGCAAAGTTCCAGTGCGCCGATGTGTTGACCGTCACCAGCCCCGTCACGGCTAGCGCCGACATTGAGGTGAAGATGGCATCGATCACCGGTGTCCTGTCGCCGCTCTCGGTGACCCACGGGAGCATCAGCACCAGTGTTCCAACGATCATGATGGCGGTGAAGACGAGCACGAAGAGGCGGGCGTGAAAGTATGGGCTGCGCGGCGGCTCGGGAGGCTCCTGCTCTGGTATCTCGATCACCCGGGTTGGCCTCAACCGCCGGCGAATGATGCGATCTCCCGGACGCCGCTCAAATTGTGACGGTCGAGACGGTCGATCCTTATCCACGCCTCACAGCCCCATCCTGTTCCTATTCACCTCCAAATTATGGCCGAAGACGAACCGCTGACGCAGCGTAGAATGGAGCGAGGAACGATCCGCACTGAGGAGCCCGTAGTATATGAAACGCTTCGTGGTCATATTGCTTGTCACGCTTGTTATCACCAGCTGTGGCGGTGACGGCGTATCTGACAAGGAGCGCCAGCGAGCGATTGAGGAAGCCCACAACGCCTACCGAACCGTCGTTGCCAGGGGAATCGATCTGGAGCGCGGGCCGTGCATCGCCGAGGAGCTGACTGCTGTCCCCGGTTGGTCAGTCGATATCGCTCACGACCCACGCCAGCCGGTCGATGAAGACCCCTTCAACCAGTGCCAGCTCTTTCGCAGAGGGAAGACTCATCATTTCGTCGAGCTCGACCCCGACGGTGAGCTGATTCGGGTGAAATGAGCAGGGATATGAGATTGCAGCGTTGGCAGCAGCGTATTATCGGCGGGGTCGCGCTGTTTCTCATCCTCGGGTTGGCGCTTCTGGTGGATCGCTATATCTGGCACATTACCGATTCGCTATTCATGATGCTTGCAGTTTTGATTCTGGCTGGATTCGTCACAGGTGTGGTCTTTGGCAGCGGCGCATCATTGTATGTTGTTGCTGCACCGGCGCTGTTGTTGGCCGTTTTGAGCACGCTTGAGGAAGAGTTCGGTATCGAATTCGGTCTCTCCGGGGACTCCAATGCCTACTTCTTCGCCATTCTCACCGCCTTCTGGATCGCCATACCACTTGTGTTTGGCGCTCGGCTCGGTCAGGTCTTTGCGGACCGCGCCGCACTTCATGGCATCCAGATTAACTGGAATCGGTTGCGAGAATGGTTCTAGCTATCCGCTAGCTGGAGCTTGCTCGCCACGCTCTGGCCCAAATTGAAGAACGCACGGGCCTGCGGACCTTCTGGGTGGGTCAGCACGATTGGCCGTCCAATATCGCCCGCTTCGGAGATGGTTGGGTCGAGCGGAATTTCGGCCAGCAATTCGACATCGTCCGCGGTGATAGCGCGCTGGACATCGCTGCGGTGGAAGATTTCGAGCCGCTCGCCACAGTGAGGGCAGATGAGATAGCTCATGTTCTCGACGATGCCGAGAACTGGCACGCTGGCGGCGCGGAAGGCCTGCAATGCTCGGGTGCTATCGAGTCGCGCCAGATCTTGCGGCGTGATGACCATAATCACTCCATCGAGCTCAACGGTGCGCAGGAGTGTCGCCTGCGGCTCGCTGGTGCCCGGTGGAAAGTCGATGAAGAGCACATCCAGCTCGCCCCACTCAACTGCTGAGAGCAGGTGGCGGATGAGTGGCCCCGAGACGCTGACGTTGTCGAGCAGGGCGGTCTGATCCTCGCCCAGCAGCAGCCCGATCGACATGATCTGCACGCCGTGGCGTTCGAGGGCGGGCAGGTGCGAGGCGCGTCCTGCACCCTGCATCTCGCCGATGGGCACCATCGCTTGCCAGCCGTGAGCCTCCTTGCGCCGCCGCACCCCAAGCATCAGCGGCACGTTCGGACCGTGGATGTCGGCATCGAGCAACCCGACACGCCACCCTTGCTGGGCCATGGCTGTAGCGAGGTTGACGGCGACGGTCGACTTGCCAACGCCGCCCTTGCCGCTGGCGATGGCCACGATACGCCGGGCACTGCTCAACCGCTGACGCTGAGACCGCTGGACCATGGCTTGCTTCTTCCTTATATCGTGGTGGCTAGACGAAAATGGCAAACACTGCGAAAGTTAGGCGTACGATCGAAGACATTCAATATATGGAAAGGATACGGCAGGCAATGGCGCATACCGTACGATTTGGAATTCGTTGCAGTCAGCCCGGCCGAACCTGGGCCGAGATCCGAGAGTGGTTTCAGGCAGCCGAGGCATGGGGATTCGAGAGCGCCTTCATCTTCGACCACCTCGTCGGGCTCAACGACCCTCACACCGATCCAACGCTCGAAGGCTGGACCCTGGCAGGAGCGCTGGCGGATGCCACGAGCACGATCGAGATCGGCCCGATGGTCACCGGTGTTACCTATCGCAACCCCGGCCTGCTTATGAAGTGCGTCACCACCGTCGACCATATCAGCAACGGACGCGCGCTGCTGACGATCGGTGCAGGCTGGTTCGAGGGCGAGCACAAGATGTATGGCTATGACTTCCCCCGGGCAGGCGTGCGCGTCTCGATGGTCGAGGAAGCTATCCAGATCTTCAAGCTGCTACAGAGCCAGTCGGTCTCGTCATACGACGGCGAGCACTTCCAGCTGGATGGCGCGATCTTCGAGCCGAAGCCGGTGCGCAACCCGATGCCGCTGGTGATCGGTGGCTCCCAGCCGCGGATGCTCGGCATCATCGCCCGCCACGCCGATTGGTGGGACAACAACTTCCGGGAACTAGATGAATATCTGCCAAGAGTTCAGCAGTTGGAAGAAGCTTGCCAGAAGATCGGGCGTGATCCCGCGGAGATCCGCCGCTCGACGACCCGAAGCGACCGCTTCCTGGTCGATAATGATCCTGATGAGATCGTCGAGCAGTTGCGGGCGATGCGTGAGGCAGGCATTACGGACTTCCTCTTCCATGTGCCCGAGGATCGCTCGGCCATGCAGCGCTTCGCCGAGGAGATCATGCCGGAGCTGCGGCGCGAGTGGGCGGAATGAGCCAGGAGGGATCACCGCGATGGCGGGTCGAGATGAGATAACCGGCAGAAGGATCGCGCCGGTCCTTGCCCGATGGCGATCGGAGCTGGGCTGGACCCAAGACGAGCTGGCCTCACGTGCCGGGATCAGCCGCGGCCACCTCTCCAGACTGGAGCGCGGCATGACCGAGCGTCCGGGGCTGGATGTCTTGATTCGCGTCTGCAGCGCGATGGGCTACCGCTGGACTGAGCTCTACGCACAGGCGGGGCTGAGTTTGCCTGGTGATGTGACGCTGGCCGACATCGCCGATGGCATCGACGACCCCGAGCTGATTCTCTATCTTCGTCGCTTGCCCGAGCTCAGTGCATCCCAGCGTGAGGTGTTGCGGGCCGTGCTGCGCGTCTATTTTGAGCCTGAGCGCGAGCAACGCGCCGAAGTCGTCACCCGCCGCCAGCAGCTTGCCCTGCCATCGAATAGCCTCCTGGGGATGGAAATCCAATCAGAACCGAGTTAAGATTAAAGAATTTGAACTGATCATTGACAATTGGGATGCGTCTTGTTAGACTTCTGAATAGAAGGAGGCTATTATGGTTAGATCAATTGAACGATGCTTCTCCTGTGATGGTGAATTAGAAATTCGTGAACTCTATTGCCCCGAATGTGATGTGACGATCCGCGGCCGCTTCCCAGCTGAGTCACGCGGCCCATTCGGCCGGCTCACCGACGAGCAGCGAGCTTTCTTGCATCTTTTTGTTACAAGTCGCGGTAACTTGTCGGATGTGGAACGGAGTCTCGGGGTCTCGTATCCCACCGTTCGCTCAAAACTCGATGAACTCATCGCCGCTATGATGGATGAGCCACCAGCTCCTCCACCCGCTTCAGAGCCCCCGGCTCCGCCATCTCAACCAACCTCAGCATTGAATCGGGACGAGATCTTTGCGCGGGTCTCTCGCGGTGAGCTCACCGTCGATGAGGCGATGTCCATGATCGAGTCGTCTTCCACTGCCGAGCAGAGTGAATAGGACGCTATCGTCATGGCAAGCACAAGCAACACCACATTCGTAGAACAATCCCTCGAAGGCATCACTGGCCTGGAGTTCGACATCGAGCAGATGAGTCTGAACATCGAAACCAGTGACCAGACCACACTGTTTCAACTCGCCTACGCGCCGGTCGACAATGCCCCGCAACTTCAGCGCGATGGCTCAACCCTGAGGATCGATCAGAACGGGCGCTACAAGAGCAATAAGCCCGCCATTGTGACAGTTCCGGCGGGCCACACGCTGGCCGTCGCTGGCAATGTCGGCTCTGGCGACCTGTCGATCAGCGGTATCGAAGGTCCGCTAGCGTTGAACGTTGGCAAGGGCGACGTCACGGTTGCCGGTGGCAGGGGCGACCTTGCACTCAATCTCGGCAAGGGCGACGTCACGATCTCTGATCGAGAGGGCGATATCGCGATCCGTGAGGGTGCTGGGGATGTCTCGCTGACGCGCTGTCACGGCGATGTCACAGTGCAGAACGGTTCGGGCGATGCCACGGCCGTCGACTGCTCCGGCAGATTCTTTATCAGAATCTCGAAGGGCGATGTCTCGATTCTCCGGCCGAACGACATGTCGCTGAATATCCGCAACGCCGCGGGCGATGTGATCGTCAATGATGGCAGCGTCAGTGACCTGAAGGTGAAGGTTTCCAAGGGCGATATCGTCTCGCGCACGCGCCTGCTCTATACCGGCAATGCCGTTGACGTGGAGGAAGTCGAACCTGATATTGACGTCGATGTCGACGTCGAAGCGGGGGTAGACACGTCCAGAATCGTCGATGTCACCGACCAAGGTGTGCGCTTTAATCTCGGTGGCATTCAATTCCACGCGAGCGACGATGGCGTCAGCATCATGAGCGGAGGTCAAGAGATCTTCCGCGCTAACGATGACGGCGTCGAAGTGCGGCGTCGGGATGGACGCGAGATCTTCACCGCTACGTCAGATGGCGCCTACTGGGATACCGGCAGTTCGTCGAACGGCCAATACTCATTCGAGACATCCCGCGGCGACATTATGATCGACATCCCAGATAACCAACCGGCCCGCGTCGAGCTGCTGAGTGGCAGCGGAAGCGTGACCTCCGACATCCCGCTCGTAGAAGTGGGACGACCTGGTCCTCGTGGCGCGACTCGCCGCTACGTCGGAGTCAGTGCAGGCGGTGATCGGGACCGGATCCTGGTCACGGCTCGCACACATCGTGGCGATCTGCGTGTTCGCACGCGCCCGCAAGAGACGGCATCGGCTCCACGGCGAGCTGCGTCATCATCGGGCAAATCGCGAGACGAACGACGTAAAGCGGTATTAGAAGCGCTCTCGCAGGGCAAGCTCAACGTCGAGGAGGCGCATGTGCTGCTTGCGGCCATCGAACGTGAGCGCTAGTCGCTAGTAGCCCGTTTCAGGTTGACAGTTTCATGGGGGATCAGGAGCTCACCAACGAAGGTGGGGAGGGGACTTGTTGCATGTCCAACGTGACGTTGAACCGCGAAACCGAAGTCCAGGTTGCACCGGCGGGACCTGTGGAGGCGAGCAATCGCCTGTCAGTCATTGTGCTGATTGCGGCCTCGATGGTCTCGAACACAGGCAACGCGATCACTGGCCTGGCCATCCCGTGGTTTGTACTTGAGACCACCGGCAGCGCCGCGCGCACGGGACTTGCGGGTGCAATGACCGCCTTCGCCATCGTGGTCTCGGGCGCGCTTGCCGGTCCTGCTGTCGATCGCATGGGCTACAAGCATGCAAGCGTCATCTCCGACCTGCTGAGCGGCATCACGGTCGCGCTCGTCCCGACGCTTTATTTCATGGATATGCTGCAGTTTTGGCACCTGCTCGTGCTGATCTTTGCAGGCGCGATCTTCGACGAGCCAGGCTGGTCGGCCCGGACTGCGATGGTGCCGCGTATCGCGCGCGAAGCGGACATGTCGCTGGAGCGTCTCAACGCAGCAATTCAGTTCGCGACCCAGGGCTCCAATATGCTGCTCGGTCCATTACTGGCAGGCTTTTTGGTCGCCGCGATCGGGGCTACAGGCGCGCTCTATGTCGACGCGGGTACCTTCGCCGTCTCAATGGTCTTGATCGGCGTATTCCTGCGCTACTCCAATCGTCGCAGCGACGCCCGTGAAGATGAAGGGGATGCCTCATCCGGCTCGTATCTCGATCAGATAGTTGAGGGAATCCGGTTTACCGCGAATGACAAGCTGCTGCGCGTCCTGATCCCATTCTCCATTCTGTATAACTTCACCTTTTCACCGATTGCAGTGGTCATCCTTCCCGTCTTTGCCCAGGATGTGTTCGATAGCGCTCGGGCGCTCGGGTTGATGCTCACGGGCTTTGGGGCGGGCACGATCATCGGCACTATCGCCTATGGTGCACGCGGTGAGAAGATCGCTCCCATCGCCGCGTTCATCGGCTTTGCCGCAGTGATCGCAATGGGCTTCTGGTTACTGGTCTTCAGCTCGTCGTTGTGGCTTGCGATTGCGGCCACGACGCTCACTGGCACCGCTCTCGGACCTGTCAACATCCTCTCTATCTCTCTCATGCAGCGGCGCGTACCGGAGGGCATGATGGGCAGGGTATTCGGGATGTTCGGGGCATTTTCTCAAGGGGCCGCGCCAGTTGGTGTGCTGTCTGGTGGGTTCCTGGTCGAAGCGTACGGATACCGCTCTGGGTTGATCGCCATCGCCATCCTCGCTACATTCGGCCTCTTCTTTATTGTGACGAACCGCGGCCTGCGTCAAGTCCTCGATGACGTTTCGGCAGAGGCCGCCTCGTGATTTGACGTTGGGTTGTCGGGCTGCCCTGGTGCATGCCGGTGGCTCTGGATTCACGCCCAGAAGATCAACGTCACGAGCGCTACCCAAAGGATCTCTCATCTGGATTGGCAACCAATGCCATCGTCCCTTCCACTTCACAATCTCCTGAGAGATCCTTCGACAAGCTCAGGATGACAGAGGATCGTGGTCGTGCGATGGGGACGGTGAACGTGGCCAACGTTCCTCCGGAGAGGCAACACCGCCTGCGATCACCCGTACTCACACGACCATAGCCAATGTCATCCTGAGCGAAGCGCAGCGGAGTCGAAGGATCTCTCACCCTGACTGGCAATCAAGACCAACGTCGGAATCACTTCACGATCTCCTGAGAGATCCTTCGACAAGCTCAGGATGACATTGGACGTGGTCGTGTGACGGGGACGTAGGCAGTCGTTGTCAGATCCCCGGAGAGATCCTTCGACAGGCTCAGGATGACAGGGGTACGTTGCGTTTCGACGTCGAAGTTGTCAGCCTTCACCGACTCCCAACTCCCGACTCCCGTTCCTACCCGAGCCCCGGTTCCCGGGCACCGGTCCCCGAAC
>CAYNTE010000064.1:0-17108 GCA_964399615.1 uncultured Thermomicrobiales bacterium | reverse complement strand
TGACACGAGCCATCAGATCGCGGCGAGCCTCAAGAAATTCAGAATATTCCATATGTTGCCAACCATTTGGCAGTGCGTGCCAGTACTGCATCTTGTCGAGATCATCAGGGGAGAATCGATTGGCATATTTCGGAAAGTAAACCGCTGGCGACTCATCGCTGATCCGAACATTGTCGCCCCATTCTACGAGCGCATAATTCGCGATCTGGTTGATATCTCGAGTCGACTTGATTCCGATACTTTCGAGATACTTCCTCGGGAACAGATGATGTCGCTCCATCGCGGACTTCGATGACTTCGTCGCCGGATCCAGCAAGTCAGCCACTTTGTTCGTTGAAAACAATGCAGGAGCATTTAGCAGGTTCAACGCAGCGTAATAGGCGAAGAGCGTTGGGCTTCTCGCCGATTGTGTCGCCAGCTCATTCGGCAAAGCAATCGTCCAGAAATCCTCAGTAAGATTGTCCCGGATGATACGTTCGAGGGTGGCTACAAATGCGTGATCCGAATCGATATTCCGCAATTGCGCAAGGTCAGCTTCTAAGCGGGTTTCTGGTGAACTCGTGTACCGGCGGCTGATGTTTGACATGAAGAACCAACGTGCTATCAAGTTCTTCAGTGTAAATGGCTCGACCCGGAATTCCTCCCGACCAATGAGATATAAAATGTAGGCGTTGAGCAGATTGTTTTTAGAAGTCACCATCTGCTTCGAGCGGAATCCGGCCGCTTTCAACACATTCATGAAGTCGTGCCAGTTGACGAGCTTTAGAACATCACTCTGGGCGTCACGCAACCTGCCAAACTGCTCAATACGCCGTTCTTCGCTGAATTCTTCTGACTCCAGGTCCTTCCCTCGCAGGATCAGATACACATAATGGAGTCGAGCTCGCCGGAATCCGTAGCCGACCGCAACACGCAACAAATCTTCAGGATATGGCTCGATAAAATAGTTGAAAGGTGAGGCTGCACTCGACGACGGTGTCCGTGCCGCACGACTGAATTGCTCTAATTCCGCTCGTCCTTCATCCCAGAACACAGACATTAAAGTGAGAATGAAGTCAGCCTGGTTGAGTGGCTTTCCAGTGCTATTGATCCGCACAAAGACCTCAGCCACCTGCTCTTCGTCGATACTTGAAGACAGCTCCAGTGCCGTAAACGGAAACGTACGAATGTTCTGGAGATCCATAATTGCCTTTTGAATGACACTGATCTCATCATTGTTCAGCTCACGAGAAGCTTGGAGCCTATCAATGAACTCTCCCGTCAGTTGGAACAGATTTGCAGTCGTCCAGACCACGGAAATATCGGGGATGAATTCAGGGTTCTGTCGCACTGCAGCATCCACAACTTCGAACTTCCGCTGAAGCGGATTGAACGCGATTGAAATCTTCTCTGTGGAATAGTCCTCCCTCACCACCGGCACACCTTTGATAACGGCGTACAGTGCAGTCAGGCGCTGCTGGCCGTCTACGATTAGGAGTTTCGGTGCCTTCTGCTTTCGGTCCGTACCGATGGCTTTCGGATTGCTATCCTCGACCCCACTTTGCCAAAAGAGCAGGTATCCAACCGGATATCCGTTGTATATCGAATCAAACAGATCTCGGACTTTAGTGTTCGTCCAGACAAACGGACGCTGGATATCCGGCAGCCCAATCTCACCAAGGTCAACAAATTCCATCAGTGCACCAAGGTTGTAGTTGACCTGCTTGAACAGCACCTCACTCATAGCTCACCTGCTCGCATAGTATTGTGACTACCAGCCCAGCCCGCCGCAAAACTTCCACATCGGTCTTTCAACTGGCCCCGATGATAACATCGCTGGAATCGAGGGAGGAAGTCTCCAGACATCAGTTCCTCTATCGACTATCTTCTAATTTCGATGCTAGCGCACTATCACTGACTGGGCAACCGTTGCCTCACTCCCACCCCGCAACCACAATCTTCCCGTCTTGCACCACCGGCTCGCCATCAAGCGTCAGCTGGCCGCCCTGGCGGAGGTCGCAGATCATGTCCCAGTGGATGGCGCTCTCGTTCTTGCTGCCGCTGTCGGGGTAGCCGGCGCCGAGCGCCAGGTGTACGCTGCCACCGATCTTCTCGTCGAAGAGGATGTTGCCGGTGAAGCGGTCGATGCCGAAGTTCGTGCCGATAGCGAACTCTCCCAATCGCAATGCGCCCTCGTCGGTCGCCAGCATCTCATCCAGAAATTCCTGGTTATGTTCTGCCGTCGCCTTCACCACCTTGCCGCCCTCGAACCACAGCCGGATGTCCCGCACCTCACGGCCGTTGTAGATCGCTGGATAGCTGTAGCGAATCGTCCCCTCGACCGAGTCTTCAACCGGCGCAGTAAAGACCTCGCCGTCGGGGAAGTTGCGCGTGCCACAGGCGTTGATCCAGGTCCGGCCCTCCACGTTCAGCCGCAGATCGGTGTCCGGCCCGGTGATGTGTGCTTCCTTCTTACCGGTCATCCAGTCGATCAGCCGCTCCTGCTTCTCGGCGACCCCGCGCCAGTGGCCGACCGCGTCCTCGGCGTCCAGGTGCCCGGCACCGAAGACAAACTCCCGATACGAATCCAGCGACATCGAGGCGTCTTGCGCGTAGGCGTTCGTCGGGAAGAGCGTCAGCGTCCACTTCAGCGCTCCCTCACTCGCCCGCCGCATATACGTTTGCAGCAGCTCCGCCCGAGCCTTGCTTGCCAGTGCCTGGCGAGCGGGATCGACCTCCGAGAGCCGTCGCGTGTTCGTCTCCGACATCAGGTTGATCAGCACGTCCGCCTTCTCCATAGGAAAGCGCATCACCTCTGGGGTGAAGGTGAGCTGATCGTCGTTCCCCTCGTTCAGCATGATCTCGTCCGCGCCGGAGAGCCGCACCATCGGTACCGGGTGCCCTCCCGCACGCACGACCTCGCGGTAAATCTCGCGCATCAAGTCGCTGGCGACGGCATCGCCCATAATCGCGACCTGCTCGTTCGGCTGCACTTCCACCGAGTAGTTGACGAGTATCTGGGCCAATTTCGACAATCGCGGATCCATCTATCATGTCCTTTCCATGCTTAATCCCTCCCTATCCTGCACCCAGCCACAGCAGATTGCCCACTTGGCCTATGTTCGTACACAAATCCGCGTACAATATATGACGGCGGATTTGTCGGATAGGGCGGTCAAGATCCAAGACATTCTAGAGGCTGATTGGTTGCCTGGGGGATAGTGGCACGCCAACGTGGGAATAGGGGAGCCATTTTCAATGCACATCGTAAGAGTCCAGGTCGCCGGCGGTCCGGTCTACGGCGCGATCGAAGGTGATGTCGTCCACGCCCTCGAAGGCGATGT
Organism: uncultured Thermomicrobiales bacterium; assembly: GCA_964399615.1. GTDB lineage: Bacteria > Chloroflexota > Chloroflexia > Thermomicrobiales > CFX8 > CAYNTE01. Next base: position 13,785 of record CAYNTE010000064.1, on the reverse strand, counting down.
CTTCGATAACCCAACCCTCGGGGACGAGATAGGCCCACTGGCTGATTGCCAGCTCCTCGCACCAGTCACGCCCAGCAAGATCGTCGCCATCGGGCTCAACTATCGCGACCACGTCCTCGAGGACGCCGGCCGAGACATCCCGACCAGCCCAGTCATCTTCCTGAAGCCACCCAGCGCCATCATCGGCCCAGACGATTCCATCGTTCTGCCGCGCAGCTCCAAAAAGGTCGACGCCGAAGCCGAGGTCGCCATCGTCATCGGCAAGCGATGCCGCAACGTCTCTCGCGACGATTACGCGAGCGTCATCCTCGGCTACACCGCCAGCAACGACGTCAGTGCCCGCGATTTCCAGCAAGCCGACGGCCAGTGGGTGCGCGCCAAGGGGTTCGATACCTTTGCCCCGCTCGGCCCGGCGATCGTCACCGATCTCGACCCGGCCAGCATCTCAGTCGCCTCGCGCGTCAACGGCAACGACTTCCAGTCTTCGAACACAGAACATCTCATCTTCGACATTCCCTTCCTTATAGAATTCGTCACCGGCGTCATGACGCTGGAGCCGGGCGATGTCATCATGACCGGCACACCTGCCGGCCCGCCCGAGCTGCACGATGGTGATGTCTGTGAGATTGAGATCGGTGGGGTGGGCGTCTTGCGCAACCCCGTCGAGCTTGAGCCCGCCTAACCAGCGGACCGGACTTCAGCGATATAGCGGAAATCCAGAATGACGATGCATAGATCACAACCTAAACACCGGCGCTGGCTCATGATGGTGATCACCCTCATGCTCTTGACTTCTCTCATTTCAACCGCATCCCTGCCCGCCATCGCGCAATCCATCCCCGCCAAGAAGCAGGGAGCTGGAGCGCCGCCACCACCACCGGAGATCAACGCCGAGCAATTCGTCGTCCTCAACGACTTCAACCAGATCCTCTACGCTCGCGAGCCACATAACCGGCGCGGCCCCGCCTCGCTCACCAAGATGATGACCGCCATCGTCGCCGTTCGCTTCGGCGATCTCGACAAAACCGTCACCGTCGACCCGGCCGACCTTCCCGGCGAAGCCTCGATGGGCCTCAGCGCTGGGGAAGTCATCACCATCCGGGATTTGATGTGGGGGTTGCTGCTCCCCTCCGGCAACGATGCCGCCATGGCCATCGCGCACGGCGTCGGCCAGCAACTCGGTGGCGACGACCAGGCAGATTGTGTCCAACGTTTCGTCGCCAAGATGAATGAAGTCGCCCGTGAATATGGTCTGCGCGACACTCACTTCATGAATCCGCACGGGCTCGATCAACCCGGCCACTATTCCAGCCCCTACGATCTCGCCATCATCCTGCGTGCCGCGCTCAACTTCCCCTTCATCCGAACTTGCATGCAGACCGTCGCCCGCAACGTCGCAGGCGCCTACAACCTCTGGAACGGCAACGACCTGCTGGTCGAGCGCAACGACATCATCGGTGGCAAGACTGGCCTCACCGACAACTGCGGCTTCTGCCTCACCAGCGCTGCCCGTCAAGATGGCCGCATGGTCATCGCGGTGGCACTGGGCGACGACTGGAGCTGGTTCTGGGATGTCAGCGCCCTGCTCGACTACGGCTTCCAGCTGCTCGATTACTATGGCGTGCCAGATTGGGCGCCACCGAGCCTCGTCGGCACCCAGCTCAATCAGGAATCTGGGGAGATCTCCATCAGCACCAATGCCGGTCAGTAAGCGCCTCAAACTGCCAGGACTGATACAATCCCCGCGGGCTATTGAGTCGGGAACGTGAGATTGAATCCAGCAGAACGATTCCTCAAAGCATGCCGGCGCGAACCTGTAGACTGCACTCCAGTGTGGTTCATGCGCCAGGCCGGTCGCTATCAACCCGCCTACCAGGCGATACGCGCCAATCACTCGATGCTAGAGATCATCGCCAGCGCCGAGCTTTCGGCACAGGTCACGATGCTCCCCATCGAGCAGATGCCAGTCGATGCCGCCATCATCTTCGCCGATATCCTGCCACCGCTTGTCCCGATGGGTCTCGACCTTGAGTTCGTCAAGGGCGAAGGTCCCGTGCTCCACAATCCGCTGCGCACCCGCGACGACATCCTCGCCCTCATGCCATTCGACCCATCGGTCAACCTCAAGCCGACACTTGACGCACTCGGCATTGTCCGGCGGCAACTTGGCGATCGCGCCGCGCTGATCGGATTCGCTGGCGGGCCATTCACACTGGCCAGCTACGCCATTGAAGGCGGATCGTCGCGCCACTACCGCATCACCAAGACGCTGATGCACCAGGATCCCGAGACCTGGGATCATCTCATGCGAAGCCTGGCGGACATGACCACTGATTACCTCATCGCCCAGGTCGAGGCCGGCGCACAGTGCGTCCAGATATTCGATTCCTGGGCCGGAGCACTGACGCCAGACGACTACCGTCGCTTTGTCTTGCCGGCCACCCAGAGCATCATCGAACGCGTCCGGCCCGCTGGTGCGCCGATCATCCTCTTCGGCACCAACACCTCCGGCATGCTCGATCTCATCACCGAGGCCGGCAGCGATGTCGTCGGTGCCGACTGGCGCATCGATATCGATCGCGCCTGGGAGATCATCGGCCACGACCGCGCCATCCAGGGCAATCTCGACCCCATCGCCCTCTTCGCTCCGCGCGAATCGTTGCTCGAACAGACCAAAGCCATCCTCGATCGTGTCGCTGGCCGTCCCGGCCACATCTTCAACCTCGGCCACGGCATCATCCCCGAGACACCCATCGACGCCGTCCAAGCCGTCGTCGATTTCGTCCATGACTACCGACCCAACGCTTAGCAAGCGAGGCACGTGTTAGAGAAGTAAGGAGAAAGCGTTATGACAACGAATCAACGTCGAATCGGTGTCCTCCTCATGGCCTACGGCGGCCCGGACAGCCTCGATGACGTTCCAGCCTATTTGCAAGATATCCGCGGTGGACGCCCGACTCCACAAGAGCTCGTGGATGAGATCACTGAGCGCTACCGGGCAATCGGCGGCAAGTCGCCTATCCTCGGCATCACCAACGCTCAGGCCCGCAGCATCGAGCGCGAGCTCAACGCCAGCGATGACGGCGCAACCTACCGCACCTACGTCGGCATGCGTCACTGGACACCCTACATCGCCGAGGTCGTGCCCTCGATCCTAGACGATGGCGTCGACCTGATCGCTGGCGCCGTCATGGCCCCGCACTTCAGCCGTATGAGCGTCGGAGCCTACATGGGCAAGCTCGATAAGGCCATCAGCGACGCTGGTGCAGATGTCCCCGTCGTCCAGGTCAAGAGCTGGAAGGACGAGCCAGACTTCATCGACGCCGTCGCCGCCAAAGTCGACCAGGGACTCAATGACAAATTCAGTGAACTTGACCGCGACGACGTGCTCGTCCTCTTCACCGCCCACTCTCTTCCCGCCCGTGTCGTCGAATCCGGCGATCCCTATCGCGAGGAGATCCTGACCTCCGTCGAGCTCGTCGCCAAGCAGCTCGGCCTCTCAAACTATCGCTTCGCCTTCCAAAGTCAGGGCGCAACTGCCGATCCGTGGCTTGGTCCCTCTGTCGAGGAGACGCTGGAGGAGCTTAAGCAGAACAACGTCACCAACGTGTTGCTCTGCCCCATCGGCTTCGTCTGCGACCACGTCGAAGTGCTCTTCGATGTTGATATTGAGCATCGCGAGCAAGCCGAAGCACTCGGCATCCGTATGGAACGCACTGAGATGCTCAACGACGATCCTGGTCTCGCCAAGGCCGTCGCCAGCGCCGTGCGGAGTGCCGTCACCAGCGAGGTCCCGGCCAGCTAAATGCCAGCCCACGTCGCCGTCATCGGTGGCGGGATCTCTGGCCTATCCGCCGCCTACGAACTGCACCGAGCCGGTATCGCCACGACGCTGATCGAGGCCAGCGACCGGCTCGGCGGAGCTTTACGCACCGAATACCGCGACGGCTTCATCATCGACGCCGGGCCGGATTCCTTTCTCTCCAGCAAGCCCGGTGCGATCCAGCTCGCCACTGACCTGAGCATCGACGACCACATCATCGGCACCAGACCCGATGGCGGCGGCACCTTCATCGTGCGCGACAGCAAGCTCCAGCCACTGCCCGAGGGCATCACCATGCTCGTGCCAGCCCAATTCCGGCAGATCATCGGCTCGCCTCTGCTCTCGCTCACCGGCAAGGCACGGTTACTTGCCGAGTGGTTCATCCCGTCTCGCAAGGACGATGCCGACGAATCCGTCGCGGCCTTCATGACGCGCAGGGTCGGTCGCCAGCCCTTCGAACGTCTCGCAGAGCCGCTGCTCTCCGGCATCTACTCCGGCGACGCCTGGCAGCTCGGCATTCTCTCGACCTTCCCCAGGCTACGTGCTGTCGAGCGTGAACACGGCGGTCTGATCAGGGGCGCCATCGCCCAGCGCCGCGGCGCGGCCAAACAACCCGCACCAGCACGCAGATACACGCCATTCGTCAGCTTCGAGCGGGGGCTTAGCGAGCTGACCACGGCCCTCGTCGAGGCGCTAGCTGGTGTCGATATCCACACCAACCTACAGTCCACCGCGGTGGAGTCCACGCCCTCCGGCTACCGCATCATCACGGCCAGCGGGGCATCCATCGAAGCTGACGCCGTCATCATAGCCACTCCGGCTCCGGCGACGGCTCAGATGCTCGATGAGATCTCACCGGCCACCGCGGGTGAACTCCGCGACATTCCCTATGTCTCCTCGGCTACCGTCTCGATGGCGTTCCGGGAGGCCGACCTCACAGGCAGAGTCGCAGGCCGTGGTTTCGTCGTGCCTCGCGCTGAGCAGCGCTTCATCACCGCCGCTACCTGGTCGTCGCAGAAATTCGCAGGTCGCACACCAGAAGGATTGGCGCTCTTGCGTGGGTTCGCTGGCCGGGCTGGCCGCGAGCAGGACGCCGAATTGCCGGAAGATCAGCTCATCGAGCGAGTCCGCGCCGACCTGGCTGATATCACCGGTCTGCGTACCGAGCCAGTGTTTGCCGAGGTCTTCCGCTGGCCGAAGGCGATGCCCCAGTATCTCGTCGGCCACCAAGACCGTCTGGCTCGCATCGAGTCCGCAATGGCTGCACACCCACGCATCGGCCTCACCGGCGCGGCCTACCGTGGCGTCGGCATCCCCGACTGCATCAGCAACGCCCGCGATACCGCCCGAACGATCATTAGTCAGCTCAGCTAACTATCGTTGACGCGTACTGCGGCCGGTCTTCCCGGACCTGGTCGTGTCCCGCCGTGACGGCTCACCGACGACTGCCAGTCGCAATAGGACGACAGCAGGCCGGCGTTCTCCATCTCTTCGGCCGTCAACACACGGTCCGGCGAGACCTGGAGCGCACCCGGTGCCCGCACCTCCGCCGCCTGCACCAAGCTAATCAAGCGGTCGCCCGGCTGTGGCTCCAGCGCGCCATCAGAGTTAAAGATCTGCAATCCATGCTCTTCGGAGATCAAAATCACGGGAATCACACCATCCTCATAGTGCTTGAGGAAGCGTTCGTAATCGAAGTTCTCCGTCAACGTCGTGCGCTTGATCGACCAGCCCTCGCGCAGTCGCCGCGTCAGCTCCCGCAATGTAAGCTCGGACGACCCGATGATCCGTCCGCGCAAATGGCGGGGTGGCTGACCATTGTCTCTCGACGTTCCTGCCACTCGTTCCGGCGCTACCTGGAAGACATTGCGCCGCTCCAACACCGGCGCCAGCCGGACCGCCGCCAGCGAATTGACCTCGTCATTGCTCGTCAGGGCCAGCAGGCGACCGATCCCGTGCAGATCCATATCGTCCAGCGCATATTCGGAGAGGATATTGCCGTAGTAGGTCGGCAAACCTCGCAGTCGCGCGCCACGAATATTGCCGCGGTTCGCATCGACCAGCAGCACCCGGTAGCCTTCCAGCTGAATATTCACCGCCAGCTCCTGGCCCAGCGGATGCGCACCCAGGATGAGCACGCCCTGAGGGTTCGCGCCAGCCAGGCCCAAATACCTAGCAAGTGGCAGTGACGTGAGACCATAGACCACCACCGTGCCGATGATCACCAGGAAGGTGTACGGCACCAAGAGGTCAGCGTCCTGGATAGCTCCACCCTCAAGCTGGATTGCGAAGATCGAGGCCACCGAAGCAGCCACAATACCGCGCGGCATCAACCAGGCAATAAATATCCGCTCACGTCCATTCAGCCGCGTCCAGCGTGTCGATATCAGCGCAGAAATCGGCCGCAAAACCAAAATCAGAATCGCCAGGAACGCCGCACTGCGCCAGTTCAACATCTGCTCGATGTGCTCTATCTTCAGCCGCGCACCCAGGATGATGAAGAGCGAGCCGATGATCAGCGCAAAAAGATTCTCCTTGAACTCGACAATGTGCTGGACCGATGCAAAACGCTGATTCGCCAGCGCAACGCCGGCCACTGTCACCGCCAGCAATCCCGCCTCGTGCCGCATACCATTCGCCAGCGCGAAGGTCGCAATCACCATCGCCAGCGAGAGTGAATTCTGGAACATGTCGGGCAGCAGATAGCGCTTCAGCACCACCACCAGCAGCCCGGCGCCGAGCAGGCCGATGACCACGCCTACGACCGTCGTCAACAACGTCTCGCTGACCACCTTGGTCGGTTCGGTCTTCAGGTCGCCAGCCAGGATCAATTGCAGCGTGATCACGGCCAGGATTGCGCCAATCGGGTCGATCAGAATCCCTTCCCAGCGCAGCACCGACCCGACACGCCCCTTCGGCCGGACATGTTGCAGGAGTGGCGTTACTACGGTGGGGCCAGAGACCATCAAGATCGCGCCGAGCAGCACCGCGACCTGGGCATCGATTCCCAGCACATAGTGGGCAGCAAGCGCCGCGCCCAACCAGGTGATCGCCGCACCGATCGAGATGAGATAGAAGACGGCTTTCCCAACGCCTGCCACGTCTCTGAGACGCAAGCTGAGACTGCCCTCGTAGAGGATGACTCCGACCGACACTGAGATGAGCGGGAAGAGCATCTGGCCGAAGAGCTCGTCAGGATTGAGTAGGTTGACCGCGCCGAGCGTAAAACCCGAGACCAGCAGAACCAGGATCGATGGGATTCCGAGTCGTAGTGCCAGCCACTGCGCCGCGATACCGGCCGTTACTATCAGCGCTAGCCCGTAGAGAATCTCTTCACTTGACATCAAACCTCCGGTGTAACCTCAATCTCCGTCTATTAATACAGGTCATATCCAAGTAAACAGACCCGCAAGTCTACGATGCCCGGCTTCAGATTGGCAGAGCAATTTGCCGGAATCGCGCCATTTTTAGAGATTTTCAGCGTTTAGTCGTCGGCTGCCATGATTTGCAGGCGTCCTCGCTCGTTGACAGTGAAGGCTGCGATGAAGACGACCCCGGCCAGCAGTACCAATACGCCGGCAATGGGATACATCAACCCCAGACTGATGCCAGCCCAGCCGATCAGCGGCCCGGCAGCTGCGCCGAGGTCATGGAACATCGCATACCAGCTCATCGCCTGCGAGCGCTGCTCCTTGGGCGCGAGGTCGCCGGCCAGCGCATCGATCGTCACCGCCACAGCTGTTGCAGCGAGGAACAAGGCCAGCGTCACGCCGATCGTCAACCAGATGTTGCCGCCAATCGCCAGCAACACCAGCGCGCTGACCTGAATCGCTCCGGCGATGCCGAGCACCAATCGCCGTCCATGACGGTCCGAAAGATGCCCAGAGAGCGGCCCCCAGAGGAAATCGGAAAGAAATCGAACTCCAAGCAGGATACCGGTCAGTGAAGCGACACCGACCGTCAACCACAGCAAATCGATCTGGCTTCCGAATTGATCCTCCAGCCAGGCGCCCAACGTCGACGTCACCAATCCATTGATCGTCAGCGCCTGCAGGAATGCCAACACATAGAGCACCAGCGTTATTCCGTGCAAATTGACAAATAACTCACGAACACCACCGCCTGACGTAGCCTGTGGCGCGATCGCGACCTTCGGCTCCGGCGGACGCTCGCGCAAGACAGCGAGACCGCCGAGAAGCGAGATGCCGGTGAAGATCAAGATCGTCTCGCGAAAGCCAACCAGGTCGGTGAGTAGCGCACCGACGAGCACAGAGACAGTGCTGCCAAAGCGTGTCACGCCATTGAAGAACCCCAGATAGTAGCCCCGGCTCCCGTCGTCGGAGGCATCGAGCGCCGCCAGATAGCCACCCAGGCGTAGGAATGACCAGGCTATGCCCCAGCCAGCACGCGCCAGCACGAAGATGACGATTCCAACGTTCAAGCCATAGATCAATGTCGTGAGCGCGCCCAGGAAGATAGCCAGGGTAAAGGGCCAGCGGGCTCCGAAGCGGGCCATCACCCAGCCTGCGATGGGGTTCGAGATCAACCGCACCAGACGGTTGGCGCTGAGCAGCAGCCCGACAGCAGCCGCGCCGATACCGAGCTCATCATGGATGGTCGGAAGCACGGCATAGAGGACTGAATCGCCAAGGATAGCCGCCGCTACGGCGAGCGACACGACGACGACCCAGCGCGGCGGCAATCTCATCGCTCCGGCCCCCTCCTGGCAAACCCGAAATCGAACGTCACATTCTAGCGAACTTCAGCGCAGCGATCAGGGGAGAGATCTTGAAGGTTTCGCCAAGACGGAGCGCCCTCGACGTGCCCTGCCCGGCACAACGCTAGAGAATTTTGATCGAATCAGCACTGAAAGTTACTGATTGATTGTTATTTTCTTGACATCTCTATAATCTCAAGCTAGACTACGCCCATACACTAGTGACTTTGGCCTATATCGCAATGTTATGTCCGAGATGGTCACCAAGGGGGAAGATTTCGATGACATTTGCAATTGAAGCCGAACACCTCCATCGCACCTTCCACCCTTCGCGCGGCATCTTCCGCAGAGGTGAGGAGCTCGTGGCCGTCGAAGACGTCAGCATGCAGGTGCCTCAGGGCTCGATCTTCGGCCTGCTCGGCCACAACGGCGCGGGCAAGACGACGACAATCAAGATGCTCTCAACCTTGCTGATCCCCACGCGTGGGTCGGCACGCGTCGCTGGTTACGATGTCACCACCGAGGAGCGCGAAGTCCGCCAGCGGCTCGGTGTCGTTCTCGGTGGCGATCGCGGTCTCTATGGCAAGCTCAGCGCGCGCGACAATCTCATCTATTTCGGCCATCTCTTCGGGATGGACGACGATGATATCGGCCCCCGCGCCGATGAGCTGCTGGAGACGGTCGGTCTCGAGGATCGAGCCGATCACCGCATCGAGGGCTTCTCGCGCGGCATGAAGCAGCGGCTACACCTGGCACGGGCGTTGATGCACCGGCCGCCAGTGCTCTTTCTCGACGAGCCATCGATTGGGCTCGACCCGGCAGCGGCAATCAAGTTGCGACAGATCATCACCCAGCTCGTGCCAGAACACACCATTCTGCTGACGACGCACTATCTGCACGAGGCAGACGAGCTCTGCGACCAGATCGCGATCATCGATCACGGCCGCATCATCGTCGAGGACACTCCGGAGGGCATCAAGCACCGCGTCGGCGGCGAGCGACGGCACTGGATCGACGTCCAGGGCCTTATCAATCAGACCAGTGAATTGCTGCTGGCTCGCCTCTCTGGCGCAAACGCCGTCGAGATCACGCCCAACGGCACGACGACTCGCGTCACCCTGGTCACCGCCAGCGAAGACGCCGCTATCGACGAAGCCATCCGTCTGCTCCAGCACGCCGGATTCCGCATCCAGAACGTCGACAGCGCGGAGCTAACGCTCGAAGACGCATTCCTCGCACTGACAGATGGGGGCCAGCATGGCAACCCGTGAGTTCCCGGCGTCCCAACCCCGGGTCAGCTGGTTCGACACCTGTCTCGTGACGGCGTATATGGAGATCAGACGCACGCTGGCCTACCGAATCGAGGTCGTCCGCTGGCCGGTCTGGCCGACGATGTATTTCGTGACGTTGCTCATCACCTATCGCGTGGCCGACCGCGGTAACGTCAACGGCATCTCACCCGAAGCCTTCCTGCTGGTCGGCACCTGGGGCATGGCCCTGTGGTCCTCGGCAATCTGGACCAGCGGCTACGCAATCGAGCGCGAACGGAGAGAAGGCACGATCCTGTCGCTATTCCTCTCACCTGCCAGTCGTGGGGCAGTGATCTTCGGCTACGCTGCCGGGTCGTTGCTCGTCTTCGTCATCCCAACGATGCTGATCGTCGCAGGGGTCGCCCTGATCTCCGGCGCAGAATTCAATATTTCGGACCCGCTCGCGGTGGCTGCCTCAGCATTTGCGCTTGTCGGCAGTGCAGTCATGCTCGGCTACATGCTGGCTGGAGCGTTTGTCCTCAGCCGCCGCGCCAATATGATCGCTAACTTCCTGCAGAGCCCGATATTTCTGCTCAGCGGCATGGTCGTGCCGGTTGACGATCTGCCAGGTCCGCTCCAGTTCTTCGCAGAGATCTTTCCGATCAGCGCCGGCATGGAGGCGCTGCGTGCCAGCCTGCTGCGCGGTGCATCGTTCTCGGATGTCGCGCCCGATCTGGTGCGTGTCCTAATCCTGGCTATCGTCCTGGCTATCATGGGGTTCTGGTTGATTCGGAGGGTGGAGCATGTCGCGAAACGTGGCGATCAGCTCGATTTCGACTGAGTGGCAAGCGCTGCGAGCATCGGTCAGCGCCAGCGTCCGGCAGCGCTTCTATACCTATGGCAAGAGCTACATGCTCGACTGGCTCGTGCGACCGATCTTCGATCTCGCCATCGCCGCTCTCATCTATGTCAACGGCGGACAGGATCTGGCTGGTTACGTCGTCATCGCGTCAGCAGCCAATATGTTCCTCTTCAGCACGATCTATTTTGTTGGCGAGACGCTGGACCAAGAACGCCTGCGTGGCACGCTACCATTCCTCTTCCTGTCGCCATCACACCGGCTGAGCTGGCTCGCTGGATTCGCGGTCTCAAGCATCGTCGAGACACTCGGCCGCATCCTGGTTGTGCTTGTAGCTGGAGTCGTGCTCTTCAACGTGCGCTTCGACGTCAATCCGCTCGTGATCGCTGTTGCCTTGCCGCTCTATCTGCTCTCGCTGGCGGGACTTGGGCTGGTACTGAACGGCATCGGGCTGGTGATCAAACGCGCCAACGCGCTTTCGAATCTGATCACGCCCTTCCTCTACCTCCTCGGTGGTGTCTACTTTCCGGTCGATCAAATGCCAGAGCCGCTGCGACAGATCGCGCGCTGCCTGCCACTGGGTTACGCGATGGAGATTATCTCGAAGGCTGCACTCGACAATGCTTCACTCTCAAGAATGCAGAACGAACTGCTGATTCTGGCCGGATTCGCGGTCATCTCACCGATCATCGGTGTGCTCGCCTTCAACTGGCTCGAGCACTACATCCGCGAGCGCGGCGAAGTCGATCTCTACTAACGAAAGGAGCTTCCAACGATGCAAGCTTCAGCAACGACGCTAGACCGGTCGGCAACGCTGGCCAAACGACTGCCGTTCTATAGCCTGCTTGTCTCCACCAGCATCTCGGGAATCGGCAGCACGATGACCGCCATCGCCATCCCATGGTTCGTCTTGCAGACTACTGGCAGCGCCGGTCTGGCGGGCATTACCGGTGCCGTCGAAGCGATCCCGGTGGTGTTAGCGGGCGTCTTCGGCGGCACGATCGTCGACCGGCTCGGGTTCCGCCGGGCCAGCATCCTCTCCGATATCGCCAGCGGCGTCACCGTCGCCATGATCCCATTGCTCTACTTCACGATCGGACTCGAGTTCTGGGAGCTGCTGGTCGTGACCTTTCTTGCCCGGCTCTTTCTGACGCCCGGCATGACCGGTCGCCGCAGCATCGTCCCCGCTTTGGCCCGGCACGCCGGACTCCCGCTTGCCCGCGCCAACAGTATCTATGAAGTGGCGAGCCGCAGCTCCCTCATGGTCGGGCCGCCACTTGCCGGCATATTGATCGCCTTTATCGGCGCAGCACCCGTGCTCTGGATCGACGCCGGGACCTATGCAATCTCCGCCCTCATGATGACCGTGGCTGTACCGGCCGCGCTGGCGACCGTGGTGCAGGATCATGAAGACGAGGAAGTGACGCAAAGCTACTTCGCGGAGCTGCGGGCCGGGCTCAGCTGGATTCGCAATCAACGCCTGCTGCGTAGCCTGATCACCTCAGTCCTAATCTCGAATCTGATAGAAGCGCCTTGGATCATCGCCATGACCGTCTACGCGCGAGATGTGCTCGATAGCTCTGTCAGCCTCGGCTTGCTCTTCTCGGCCGTAGGAGCAGGGACCATCATCGGGGCCATCGGCTATGGCTTTGTCGAGGAGCATATTCCGCGACGCTGGATCTTCCCGATCGGGTTCGGGTCGATGATCCTCGAGTTCTCGCTGCTCATCGCCCAAGCGCCGATGGTCTGGCTCGTCGCAGCGATGTTCTGCATAGGCCTGGTCGTCGCACCAATCAATCCCATGTTCAACACCGTCGTCCAGGAACGCACCCCAAACCGTATGCTGGGCCGCGTATTCGGCCTGATCTCTGCCCTCGCCATGGCTGCGCAACCCATAGGCTATGTGCTGGGCGGCGGCATTATCGAAGCGGCCAGCCTCAATACCTTGCTGGTGATCCAGGCGTCGGCGCTGGCGGTGCTCGTTCTCTGGCAGATATTCTCGCCCAGCTTCAGGGCGCTTGACGCCCGCGCCCCAGAGGCCGCCGGAGTCACCTAGGGGCATCAGATATGCCAGTTGGCCGGTAACTCGTCAGTGAATTACCGGCCCACCAGACATACGGGCTACTCCTTCGCGTTGAAAAGATGCAAGGTCAGCGGCATGAAGATCGACATGATTAATGCCGCCGCGACAAGCACCCAGACGACGTCGCCGAAGTTCGCTGTCCCGGCCATCAACTTGCGCTCGGCCGTGACCAACTGGCTGATCGGATTGGCATCGACGAACGTCTGCAACCATCCGGGCATCGTCTCCGGGTCCACAAAGACGTTACTGGCAAACATCAGTGGAAACTGAACCAGAAAGCTCAGCATTGAAACCGAGGTTGGCGTACGCAGCACCAATCCCAGCGTCATCCAGACCCACGAGAGACTGAGCGCGAAGACGACAATCAGCCCGACGCCGAGTAAGACGCCCGTTGCGCCCCCGTCAGGGCGGAATCCCATCACCAATCCCATCGTGATGACGAGCGACGAGGCCAGCAGGTAGCGTGCTGCGTCGGCGAGCAGGCCGCCGACGAGCGGTGCGGGCCGCCAGATGGGCAGCGACCTGAAACGGTCGAATGCACCGTTGGAGATGTCAGTGTTCAGCACGAGTCCGGAGAACACCGTCATCAGCAAGACGGCCATCACCAGGCTACCCGGCAACAGGTACTGCAGGTAGTCGCCGGTCGAGCCAGACAGCGCGCCGCCGAACAGATAGGTAAACAGCACCGTAAAGAGGACCGGGATGAATATGGCATCGGTAAGCTGCTCGGGAACGTGCTTGACCTTCAACAACGCCCGCCGGCCGAAAGCGAGCGACGCAGATACCGCACCGGCACGAGGCGGGTGTGTCTCATCCTCGAACATTAACCTCCGGTGTTCTTCAGTCTTGAGTTGAGGCATCGCCGTTGACGTCGTTGTCATGCTGCACTCCCCTTCTCTCGTTGTTCTGCGTCATCACCCTCGGTTGGACGGCCCGTCAGCGCCAGGAACACTTCATCCAGGCTCGGCTGGCCGAGGGAGAATTGCACCACGTCGATTTGGGCCATGGATAGCTCGGTCAGCGCACGGGGCACGAGCACCTCACTATTGACTC
>CAYNTE010000063.1:12602-17147 GCA_964399615.1 uncultured Thermomicrobiales bacterium | reverse complement strand
CAATTTCCCTGAGAGATCCTTCGACTCCGCTGCGCTTCGCTCAGGATGACATTGGGGGTTGTCGCTCAGGCCGAACGATGGCAGGCGGTGTTACCTCTCCGGAGCGAGCCATCTGTGGAGTCTGCCCGGTCATTCTCCCCTCTCCCGTGACGGGAGAAGGGAGAGGGGAGAGAAGACGGGGAATTAGGATTCGAGTTTTTGGCGGATGCAGTCGAAAATTTCGGTGGTCATGCGGTTGGCGACGGGGTTGATGAGGCGGCCACCGACTCCGGCGAGGCGCCCGCTGATCTGGGCGGTGGATGACCAATTCATGACGGTGGTGTCGGGTTGTTCGCCGTCGGCGAGGTCCATGGTGGCTTCCATGGTGACGGATGAGCCGCTGGCCTGACCGCTGGCGCGGACGACGGCGCGCTCGGGCTCAGTGCGTTCGACCCATTGGCAATCGAAGGTGAAGTTGGCGCGGATCATGCCGACGCCGGCGCGGACGCTGACTTTGAAGTTGTCGTCGTCAACGATCTGGACGCCGTCGTCTTCGAGGCCGGGGGCGCACTGGGCGATCTGGTTGGGATCGGTGACGAAAGCCCAGACTTTGGCGCGCGGGGCTTTGATGTGTTCTTGGCCGCTGAAGTCCATGGTGGATAGTCCTTCCCTCATTGTGAATGTGTCTCGGTTTGCATTGCGATCATGCGGATTCTGCTTTTGGATCGTACCATCCGCAGCGGGTACGTCTGCATTGGAGGGTGGTTTGGACGGATGGCTGGGCAAAGGTAGCCGGGCTGACTGGATTTTGGCGTGTAGTACCCTCGAAAGAGATTGAAGTACAAGCAGTTGGATCCGGCTGCTTCGCGGCTGGACGCTGTTCAGTTGCGATCCCACGGCGAAGAAGAGCCAGTGGGGCGGGAGCACTTGTTGGCTTCGATCTGTGATGAATTGCTCTATTCAAGGAGGTGGAATGCTTTCAGGTTGGTCAAAGCGAGTCGGTATTTTGGTGGCAGTGCTGCTGGTTGGGCCGCTGGTCTTGGCGGCGTGCGGTGGCAGTGATGACGCGGATGCGAGTGAGCCGATCGTATTTGCGGATCAGACGTGGGAGAGCTCACTAATCCACACACGGGTGGCGCAGTTTATTGTTGAGCATGGCTATGGATATGAGACGGACACGATCCAGGGCGGTACGGAGCCGCTGATTCTGGGGCTGGTCGACGGTGAGGTCGATGTGATCATGGAGGTGTGGTCGGAGAACACACCTGCCTATGATGAGCCACTGGCGAACGGCGACATTGTGAAGCTTGGGATGAATTTCGGCGATGCCGAGCAGGGCTGGTATGTGCCGACGTATGTGGTCGAGGGTGACGCGGAGCGGGGCATCGAGCCGATGGCGCCGGACCTCAAGAGTGTCGATGATCTACCGGACTACTGGGAACTGTTCAAGGACCCGCAGGACTCGTCGAAGGGTGTGCTGGTCAATTGCATGGTGGGCTGGACGTGTGCGGAGACGAACACGACGAAGCTGTCCGCCTATGGACTAGATGAGTACTACAACATGTTGACGCCTGGCTCGAACACGGCGCTGGCTGCGAGTCTGTCGGGCGCATACAAGAAGGGCGAGCCGTGGCTGGGGTACTACTGGGAGCCGACGTGGGTCTTTGCGGCGTTTGATTTGACAAAGATCGAAGAGCCGCCGGCAACGGACGAATGTCTGGAGAGCATGGACAGTGGCTCGACAGATGTAGCGTGCGGATTCAGCCCGGAAGATATCTACGTAGGGGCGAGCGACGATTTCAAGGAGGATGGTCCAGAGGAGGTTGTGACGTTTCTGGAGAATTATCACAGCACGCTGGACCTGACGAATGCGATGTTGCTCTACCTCGAAGAGCACGACGCGACTGTTGAAGACGTGGCGATGTGGTTCTTGCGGGAACACGAAGAGACGTGGACCGCGTGGGTGCCAGAGGATGTGGCGGAGAAGGTGAAGGACGCGCTGGCGGATCTGGATTCGGGAGCATAACTGGCTGACGCCTTCATGCTCAACCTGCCGGTGCGTTATAGTGCAGCGTTACCGGCAGGTTGTGAAATGAGGGAAGAAGGGTTGTGTGAGCGAGCGTCCAGATCGGCAAGGGGAAGAGGCGCCGGAAGCGCGCAATCCGTTCCAGGAGCAACCAGACCAAGGATCAAACGAGAAAGAAGCATTGATCTCGACCAAGCGTTCGGCAGCACTCTTTGGCGTGCTGGCGGGCCTGGGATTGCTGATTCTGATCGTGGCGATCTGCGTGTTGGGATCCATCGCGTTCGGATGAGCGGGGTGCTAACGCGCTGATGAGCTGGAAATTCTGGCAGCAGCACGAGCTGCCGCTGACGGTGCTGAAGTACCGGGACTACCGTCTTATCTGGGCGGGGCAAGCGGTCTCGACCATGGGCACCTGGATGCACTCGATCGCTCTCTCGTGGCAGGTCTATGAGATCACGAACAGTCTGGCGCTGCTTGGGTTGCTAGGGCTGATCCGTGCGGTAGCGACGATGTTGACGTCGCTCTTTGGTGGCGCGCTGGCGGACACGATGCACCGGCGGCATCTACTGGTGGTAACGAACTCGATGTTGATCGTCCTCTCGGGGGGCCTGGCTTTGCTGACCGAGCTGGGGCTGATCAACGTGGTGATCCTCTATGTGGCGGCGGGTCTGGTGGCGGCGGTGTCGTCGTTCGATTCACCGGCACGCGCTGCACTGGTACCGACGCTGGTGCCGAGGCGGCGGATCGCTGACGCGATGTCATTTAATATTCTGACAAGCAACGCGGCGGAGATGGTTGGCCCAGCGCTGGGGGGATTTGCGGTGGGCACGATCGGGGTGGCCGGAGCGTATTCGATCGATGCGATGTCGTTCATCGCGGTGGTGATCGCGGTGTTGTTCATCCGGGCAGACATGAGCTCGCCGGTGAAGGTGAAGCGCGGGAATGTGGCGGCGATCGCTGAGGGGTTGCGCTTCATCAAGCTGACGCCGGTGATCTACGCGGTGATGTTGCTGGATTTTGGGGCGACGTTCTTTGGGTCGGTGACGAGTCTGACACCGGCGTTCGCACAGGACATCTTCAACGTGGGGCCGGAAGGTTTTGGACTATTGAATGCCGCGCCAGCGGTGGGGGCTGTACTGGCAGGGGCGGCGCTGAGTGTGCTGCCGACACCGCAGCGGCCGGGATGGCTGATTGTCTCGGCGGTGGCAGCCTACGGGGTCTTCCGGGCGGCATTGGGGATATCTCCAGACTTCTGGTTTGCGCTGGTGATGCTAGGGGGCTACGGGGCAGCAGACGCGGTGAGCATGACGATGCGGCACACGATCCGCAACCTGGCAACGCCAAATGAGCTACGCGGCCGGGTGGCGGCTACGAATTCGGCTTTCTCGTCTGGCGGTCCACGTCTGGGTGAATTTGGGAATGGGCTGCTGGCGAGCGCTATCGGTGTGCGGGAAACGACGGTGGTGGGTGGAGCCGGGATTCTGCTGGTGGTGGGCGCGATTGCGTGGAAGCTGCCGAGTGTACTGCGCTATGACCTTGACGAAGCTGGTGACGAAGAGCCAGAGGCAGAGGTCGCTGACTAAGGCCACGTAAAGAAATCCTACGAATCGCCGAGAATCAAGGGTTGACCATGGCATGTACTAGTGCTATGGATATGATGCGTGCATAACAACGAACCGCTATAGCGGTGGGGTCTGTGTGCGGTGGTCAGCAATGTCCCACGACTTGCTGTTGCAGTAGACATGAAGGGGGTTAGGAATGCGCGACCACGAGGGTCAGGCATCGCGATTCAGTTTGGTTGATTACCTCGAGGGAGTGACGATCGGCCGGCGCGAGCTATTGCGCCGGGGTGTAGTGCTGGGCATCGGCGGGCTGGCGAGCGGTGTGCTGCTGGCGGCGTGCGGTGGCGACGATGACGATGATGATGATGACGCTAGTACGGAAGAGACCGAGGCAGCAAGCGACGCCACTGAGGCTATGGACGAGACTGAGGAAGCTGCCACGGAAGAGGCAGAGGAGACCGACGCGGCGACTGAGGCCGCAGGCGACGAGACCGAAGCGGAAGAGACTGAAGCCGAGGAAACTGAGGCAGAGGAAACGGCACCAGCAGGAGCGAACGCTGAAGGCGCCGAAGAACTCGCCGAAGAGCAGGTTGTGCGGCTCTCCGGCACGGAACCGATCGGGCTCGATCCGGGTGTCTCGTATGGGTATGGTCTGGCGCAATTCCGCAATCTCTGGGAGGGTCTGGTGGATATTGATCCACGAGACAACGAGGTTGTGCCGCACTTGGCTGAGGATTTCGAGGCAAACGATGATGCGACGGTCTTTACGTTCAACCTTCGTGAGGGCTTGAAGTGGTCGGATGGCGAGCCGCTGACGGCTGAGGACTTCGTCTATAGCTGGAAGCGGGTGCTGGAGCCGGAGACGGCTTCGCAATATATCCCTGCGCTCTACCCGATCAAGGGTGTGCAAGCGGCTGTTGAAGAGGGCGCATCGATCGATGATATCGGTGCAGTGGCCGTCGATGATCTGACGCTTGA
>CAYNTE010000063.1:1192-12502 GCA_964399615.1 uncultured Thermomicrobiales bacterium | reverse complement strand
AGGGCGCATCGATCGATGATATCGGTGCAGTGGCCGTCGATGATCTGACGCTTGAAGTGACGCTGGAGGGCGCGACGCCGTACTTCCCGTTGCTGGCGACGATCTGGACATTCTTCCCGGTAGCGAAGCATGTGATCGATGAGGTTGGGGCGGAGTGGTATGAGGCCGGCAATCTGGTCTCGACCGGCCCGTACATGCTGACGGAGTGGAACCACAACCAGAATATCGTGCTGGAAGTGAACCCAAATTATTGGGGCGAGCCGCCAACGGTCACACGCATGGAGTACACGCTGTTTGACGACGAGGTAGCGCAGAGTCTGGTGGCGTTTGAGAATGACGAGCTGGACTTCGCCTATGTGCCGAACAATGATGTCGAGCGGATTCGTGGCTCGGACATGGCGGATCAGATAATCACGATTGAGAACTCGCGGACGCGGTTCGTCGTCTGTGACTGCACGAATGCGCCGACGGACGATGTGCGAGTGCGCCAGGCGCTCTCGATGGGGCTCGACCGGGAGACGCTGGCGAATCAGGTGCGGCAAGGTCATGCGGCGCCGGCCTATACGATATTGCCGAAGGATATCCCGGGCTATAACCCAGACGCGGCGCTACCCGAGGACCCGGAGCAGGCGAAGTCGTTGCTGGCTGAGGCGGGCTTCGAGGACCCGAGCAGCATGGAGATCTCGCTGGTCTATATCAGCACGCAGGACTACAAGCTGGACGCGGAGTATGTGCAGGGCGCCTGGACGCAGAATCTGGGTATCAAGGTCAACCTGGAGCCGATTGAGGAGAACACCTATTCGGACTGGCGTGCCTCGCGTGAGACGCAGCCATTCAACACCTATATCGGCCAGTGGGGCTCGGACTTCCAGGATCCGTTCAACTGGCACAACCAGAATTTCACCAGTCAGGCCGACCACTACCGGAACCACTGGAAGAATGATGAATTCGACCAACTGGCGGCCGAGGCGGCGGTGAACCCTGATGAGGAATCGCGGATTGAGCAGTACAAAGAGGCTGAGGTGATTCTGGTTCATGACGCGCCGATCATCCCGCTGCATCACGCGCTGACGTTCTATGTTGCGAAGCCATATCTGAAGGGTGTCTACCTGCCAGCGGTGCTGACGGTGGTCTATGGGAAGTTCCTGGAGATCGAGGCGCACTAGGGATTGAGGCCCGTCAGGGCTAGAGAGACGCGGTGAGATGTCACGTCGCGCCTACATCATCCGACGGGTGTTGTTGCTCTTTCCTACGTTGATCGCGATCTACTCGATCACGTTCTTTCTGATGCATGCAACGCCGGGGAGTCCATGGTCGAACCAGGGCGACAAGCCGATACCGCCGATTGTCCTAGAGCGGCTCAATGAGGTCTATGGCCTCAACGATCCGCTCTGGGAACAATATGTGAGCTATCTGGGCAATGCGTTGCAGGGCGACTTTGGACCGTCGTACACCCAGCGCTCGTTGACGGTCACCGATATTGTGAAGCAAGCGTTTCCGGTATCGATGAAGCTGGGGCTGATTGCAATGGTGCTGGCCATCGCCATGGGTCTGCCTCTGGGAGTGCTGGCAGCGACAAAACACAACACGTGGGTGGATTATCTCTCGAACTTTGCGGCGATTCTGGGGATCTCTGCGCCATCGTATGTGGTGATCTCGTTATTAGTGCTGGTCTTTGCAAGTCAACTGCACTGGGTGCCGACGGGCGGCTGGGACGGCATCTTTAGTACGAAGGTAATTCTGCCTGCGTTCTCGCTGGCGCTTTTCCCGGCGGCGATTCTGATGCGCTATACGCGATCGAGCATGCTGGAGGTCCTGAAGATGGACTATGTGCGAACGGCACGCTCGAAGGGACTAACGGAGCGCCGCGTGATCGTCGATCACTGCGTCCGCAACTCTCTGTTGCCCGTGATCACGGTGGCCGGTGTTGTGCTGGCGGATGTGATCACTGGATCGTTCTTCGTGGAGACGATCTATTCGGTGCCCGGGATGGGCCGGCACTTTGTGGAGAGTATCTCGGCACGGGATTATCCGGTGATCCTGGGGACGGTGCTGCTGTTTGGAACGGTGATCTCGATCATGAATCTGCTGGTGGATATTCTCTATCAGTTCCTGGATCCACGCATCGGATAAGGACTGGAAGGACCAGACGCATCGATGAGTTCGATATCGGAGCCGGCGACCGCGACAGCTGGGGCTGAGCATGAAGAGATACCGCTGAAGGCGGCAAGCCTTTGGTCGGATGCGTTCAGTCGTCTGCGGCGAAACCGGCTCTCGATCGTTTCTCTGGTGTTTATCGTGGTGCTGGTGTTGCTGGCGGTCTTTGCGCCACTGGTCGCGCCCTACAGCTATCAAGAGCAGAACTATGACGCGGTCTATCAGAGTCCTTCGTGGGACCATCCGCTGGGGACTGACCAGCTTGGGCGGGACATTCTGACGCGGGTGATCTTTGGCGCACGGATCTCGCTGGCCGTTGGCATCGTGGTGCAGCTGGTGATCGTGATCATCGGCGTGCCAGCGGGTCTGGTTGCCGGCTACTACGGCGGCTGGGCAGACACGCTGGTGATGCGGATGGTGGACGTGCTCTATGCGATGCCGAACCTGCTCTTCATCATCATTATCATGACGTTCTTGCGTGGGGTGCTCGATGAAGGCACGGGCGGATTCGTGGCCTGGCTGGCATCGCTGAACGCCCAGGTCGGCGGGCTGGTGGGAGTGTTCATCGGGCTTGGACTGATCAGCTGGCTGACAGTGGCACGTATCGTTCGTGCGCAGGCGATGTCGATGAAGGAGCAGGAGTTTGTCGAGGCAGCGCGGGCAATCGGCGCGACGGACCGGCAGGTGATGTTCAAGCACATTCTCTCGAACTCGCTGGCACCGATCATCGTGGCGGTAACGCTGGGGATCCCTGGCGCGATCCTCTATGAGGCGGGAATCAGCTTCCTGGGTCTGGGTGTGAATCCGCCGATGCCAAGCTGGGGGCTGATGGTGAGTGAAGCGATTCCGAATCTGCGATCGTATCCGCATATGCTGGTGGCGCCAGCGGTGGCGCTCTCGCTGACGGTGCTGGCATTCAATTTTCTCGGCGACGGATTGCGGGATGCGTTTGATCCCTGGATGAAGTGAAGGGGGATCGGGAGTCGGGGTTCGGTGGAGACTGATAGCTCTGTTGTCAATCCTGATGAGAGATCCTTCGCGGAGCCTCAGGATGACAATTGGTGTGGTCATCCTATAGGGATGTTGGCAGTCGTTGTCAGGTCTCCGGAGAGATCCCTCCGCTGCGGTCGGGATGACCTTCTGAAGCTGTCCTTGAATACAGAGGTGACGAGCCTGGGACCTTGAGGCGCGCCGGCGGCGGTGCCTCAATGGCAATTTTCACGTATTGCTTCTCTCCTGTATAAACTAGAGCGGAGGTACGGGCCAGTTAAGACGATGGAGCGAGGGGGCTTGATGGGGCTTAAGCGGAGTGTGTGCGTGGCGGTGGTAGGCATTCTGGTTGCAGGCTTGCTGCTAGCGTTTGGCGCTGCGCCACGGTCAGTACTTGCCGCCGAGGTTGTGGTCGACGGTTCACCTGATACTTGCAGCTGGGATGACCTCAACAGCGCGATCAGCGGCGCTACCAGCGGCGATAACATCACGTTTGATTGTTCGGACAATGTGATCGACTTCCATACAGGAGGCGTGATCACGATTGACAAAACCATCACCATCAATGGCAGCAACGCTGGCGGCCAGGCGATGGTGTTCGACGGGAACAACGAGACGAATTTCTTTAACGTTATTGACGAGACGGGCGATCTGACGCTTGAAGACCTGACACTGCAGCATGGGTACAGCGATTTTGAGGGCGGAGCAATCGATCTCGATGACTCGGGGGCATTGCGCGCGACGAACGTGACCTTCCTGGCCAACACGTCAGCTGACTACGGCGGAGCGATCGACAACGATCAAGCCCAGATGGTGATTCATCAGTGCGTGTTCACCAGTAATACAGTGAGCGGGAACAGCGACTATGGCTATGGTGGCGCGATCTTCAATTATGGTGAACTGACCATTGACGAGAGCGAATTTCGCGACAATACATCCGGCGGCACGACCGCAGCTGGCGGCGGCGCAATCTTTGATGGCCGCAATGATGGACTCGAACTGATCATCAACCGGAGCACCTTTGAGAACAACTCATCGGGAGGCGACGCTGGTGCTGGGTACGGTGGCGCGGTCTACAGCTGGGGCAAGATGACGATTAACCAGAGTAGCTTCAAGGACAACAGCGTTGGGGGATCTACTGCAATCAGCTACGGTGGTGCGGTCTACGTCGATAAAACGAGCACATCAACAATCAGTCAAAGCACATTCTCCAGCAATCAAGCTGGGGGAGGGGCTGGCATTGCTGTCGCCGGCACGGTCTACAATGCCGGGACGTTGACGATCAACCAGAGCACGTTCCGTGACAATCAAGCTGGGGGCGGCAGCGGTCTGAGTTATGGCGGTGTCATCTCCAATGCTGGCACGCTGGCGGTCAGCGAGAGCGAATTCCGAGACAATCAAGCTGGTGGTGGCGACGGTGACAGTTTCGGCGGCGTGATCAACACTGAAGGTACGCTGACGATCACCCGGAGCACCTTCCGTGACAATCAGGCGGGCGGAGGCGCTGGGGTGGGCTCTGGCGGCGCAATCTATTTCGCAAATGGTAGCCACAAGGTATTGGCGACGACGTTCGCCGGCAACCACGCTACTAGCGGATCGTCGGCATCGATCGATAATGATGTAGAGAGCGTCCTGATCGCGTGGTCGACGATTGTGCAGCCTGCCACCGCTGGATCAGCGTCACTATTTATCGACGGACCATTGGAGCTGGTCGGTGTGTTGCTGGGCGGACCTGACATGAACTGCGCTATCGAGGACGAAGGCTCGGTGAACGATAGTTATAGCCTCGCAAACGACACCAGTTGCGGGCTGGACGCGCCAAGTTCAGCGGACGACCTGGCGGACCTTGGTATTGGACCCTTGGCGACGGCAACGATCAGCGGTGTCGAGCAGAGCTACTATCCGCTGCTACAGGGAAGCCCGGCTATCAATGCTGGCCCCACAAATTGCGATACGGTGATTCAGCCGGGGTCTGACGTCGATCAGCTTGGTACGCCACGTCCGCTAGGTCCCGCCTGCGATATCGGTGCCATTGAGGTCGTCTACCCAGCCACGCTCTGCGCCGACCGATGGAACGGTGAGCTTCGAATGGTCGATGAGGGTGGCGACTGTGGGCGGAGTGAGCGCTTGATCACGCTTCCTGCGGACGCCCCACTCACGCTCTGCGTCAATTCCTGGAACGGCTCCGCCAGTTTGGGGGACTCCTGCGGACGAAGCGAGCATCCGATTGTCGTCTGGGGCGACGGTTCTGTGGAGGTGTGTGTCAATAGATGGAATGGCACTCTGCGGGTGAGTGATTCCTGTAGCTGGAGCGAGCGCGAGGAACGCCTGTAGCTGATGTCGGGGTCCCGGGTGAAATCGGGAGTCGGGAGTCGGGAGTCGGGAGTCGGGAGTCGGGAGTCGGTGAAGGCTGACATCGTTGGCGAAGGGATGCCACTTCCCCCTGTCATCCTGAGCCTGTCGAAGGATCTCTCAGGAGATCGTGAATTGCAGTGGACACTGGTGTGACGTGTCAATCCCGGTGAGAGATCCTTCGACTCCGCTGCGCTTCGCTCAGGATGACAACGGGGGTGGTCGTCTGAGTACTGACGATAGTAGGCGGTGTTACATCCCGGAACGACTGTCCGACCTCTCACCGTCCCCACTGCGATGACCACGCCCCCACGTCATCCTGAGCTTGTCGAAGGATCTCTCAGCAGATCGTCGGAAGCTCTCATCGTCCCCATCCAAACGACCTCGCCCCCCTGTCATCCTGAGCCTGTCGAAGGATCTCTCAGGAGATTGTGAAATCGTCGCAACGTTGATCTTGGTTGCCGATCCTGGTGAGAGGTCCTTCGACTCCGCCACGCGGAGCCTGTCCTGAGCGCAGTCGAAGGGCTCAGGACGACGCTGGATGTGGTCACTCAGGGCGGGCGATGGCAGGTGTTGACAGCTTCCTTGGAGTGGTCCTTGGGGACGGGGGCTGATGGGCATTGGGCATGGGGGCGCGGACGCGGCGGGGTCTCTATTGGGGTTCGTCGTTGATGATGGCTCGGAGTTGGGGGTCGGTGACATCACGGTGGGCGCCGAGGCGGAACGAGTCGATGATGATCTTGGGTTGGTCGGCTCGGTAGGTCTCGGCTTGTAGCAGGGTTTCGAGTTTATCCACTTGTTTGACAAATTGTGCCTCTGGGGTGCCGGCGGCTTCGTATTCGCGCCAGGCATCGTGAATATCGCGGGCAAGCGCCGGGTCGAGGTCTGAGAGTAGCTGTTGCAGGGCTTCGGTCTCGCGCTGCTGCTTGGCATCGCGTGCCTCATCAGTATAGGTAGGTGTGGCGCGCAGCTGTTCGGGCGGGATGTAGCCGTCTGGGTCGCGCTCGGTATCGAATGGTGTGGCGTCTCCTGCAAGGGCTTCGGGGAGGTCGTGGATGAGGCCGAGGAGCAGGACGCGGTTGCGATCGAGATCTGGCCGGTCGCGGGCGAGCATCCAGGCAAGTAGGGCGACGCTCCAGCAGTGGCTGGCGGTGGACTCGGGGGCGTCGACGCCGCGATCGAGCCAGCCTTGACGGCGGAGGTGCTTGAGGTTGGACGCAAGTCGGTGGAAGCGGGCGATCGGATTTAGGTGCTGGCTGGGCATGGTTTTGCTTCTCAATACGTGACGGCTAGTCGTAGTTTAAGGATACGGGGCGGGTCGGGAATCGGTGGTCGGGAGTCGGGTAGAGAAGCACGACTGCTGGCAGGGAGGGAGCGTGGGGAACGCATTTCGGGGAATCGTGGTTTATCCTTGATAGAAGCAAGCGGGCGGCGCAGTCCGCTGCGGGGCATAGAAGCCATATGAACAACCTGGAAGGCCTTGCTCAAGAATGAATGAACCACGCGGCCCGAATTCACAGCCGCCAGAGAGACCGGGAGGACCGGGATCGCAGGAGCCGACACCATCGCGGTTTCGGATACCGAACTGGGTGATCATCGGCGTACTTGTTGCGCTGGGACTCTGGTACGTCTACTCGCTCTTCTGGCCAACGTCGAACGAACGTATCACTATCCCGTATTCGGTGATGATCGAGGCGGTCGAAAGCGGCAATGTCGCGAACGTCACGATCTCGGATCAGGACATTGACGGGCAGTTCACAAAGGAAATGCAGTGGACTGGGACGGAGCTGATCGCGGGCAACGCGACGCTGCCGCCAGGCACCGACGAAGCGAATGTGCAACAAGGCGATACGTTTAGCTCGACAGTGCCGTTCCCGACGGACGAGGGACTGGTCAACACGCTGCTAGCCAACAATGTTGAGATCGAGGCAGAGAGCGGCGGGAACTCGGTATTCGTCCAGTTGCTGATCAGCTTCCTGCCAGTGATCTTGATCGTGGGTATCTTGCTGTTCATCGGTCGGAACATGATGCGTGGCCAGCAGAATGTGTTCCGGTTCGGATCGAGCAAGGCAAAGCTCTATGATGCCGAACGCCCGCAAATCACATTCGAGGACATGGCTGGCGAGGAAGAGGCGAAGCGCGAACTATCGGAGGTCGTCGACTTTCTCAAGAATCCGATGAAGTATCACGCGCTGGGCGCGAAGCTACCGCGCGGCGTGTTGCTGGTAGGCCCGCCAGGCACCGGCAAGACGTTGCTTGCTCGCGCGGTTGCGGGCGAAGCCGGGACGCCGTTCTTCAGCGTCAGTGCTTCGGAATTTGTGGAGATGTTCGTTGGTGTCGGTGCGTCGCGTGTGCGCGATTTGTTCGAGAAGGCGAAGGCACAGTCGCCAGCGATCGTCTTTGTTGACGAGCTGGACGCGGTGGGCCGGCAGCGATTTGCGGGGCTCGGCGGATCGAACGACGAGCGTGAGCAGACGTTGAACCAGTTGCTGGTGGAGATGGACGGATTCGACGATCGCCAAGAGGTGATTGTGCTGGCGGCGACAAACCGGCCGGATGTGCTGGACCCGGCGTTGCTGCGACCGGGACGTTTTGACCGGCAGGTGGTGATTGGTCTGCCGGACAAAGTGGGGCGCGAGGCGATCTTCAAGATCCACTCGCGGGGCATCCCGATTGGTGAGGATGTCGACCTGACCATGCTGGCGGCAGGCACGCCTGGGTTCTCTGGCGCAGACATCGCGAATCTGGTGAATGAGGCGGCGTTGACGGCAGCACGGCACGACCGCAAGATCGTGACGATGCGCGACTTCAACGAGGCGCTCGACAAGATCGTGCTGGGCACGGCGCGCTCTCCGCTGGTGAACGAGGAAGAGCGCCGGACGATTGCCTACCACGAGGCAGGACATGCCATCGTGGCGCATTACTCCGAGGGTTCCGACCCGATGCGCAAGATCACGATCGTGCCACGAGGCCGGTCGCTGGGCGCGGTGATCCAGACACCGGAGGAAGATCGCTACAACTACAGTCGCAAGTATTTGCTGGCGCGGATGGCCACGGCGATGGGTGGCCGAGCGGCCGAGGAGATGATCTTCAACGAGATCACGACTGGCGCGCAGGACGACATCAAACAGGCAACGAACATGGCGCGCCGGATGGTTGGGCTGTGGGGCATGAGCGAGGAGATCGGACCTGTCTATCTGGGGTCCGGCGAGGAGCATGTGTTCCTGGGTCGCGAGATTGCCCAGCATGATCAGGTCGGTGAGCGAACGCAAGAGCTGGCGGATGAAGCGGTGCGCGAGCTGGTGCTTGCGGCGATGGAGAAGGCGAAGTCGATTCTCCGGAATCATCGCGATGCGCTGGACCGGCTGGCGAACCGTTTGATGACGGATGAGACGCTGGATCAGGCGCAGATCATCGAGGTGCTGGGAACGCAACCGACGCCTTCGGCAGTACCAGCAGACAGCGACTAAGTCGCACGTATGGAAGAGGCGACCGCGTCTCGAGCCGCCCGCACGAACCTGGTGAGTCTATGGTTCGTGGCTGTGGCGGCTCTATTCGTGACGGCGCTGATCACGGCTAACATCACGGCGGTGAAGATCGTCGACATCGGTCCGTTCCTGGTGCCAGCCGGGACGGTGACGCTCTTCCCACTCTCGTATATCTTCGGCGATGTATTGACAGAGGTGTACGGCTTCCGCCGGGCGCGGCAGGTGATCTGGCTTGGATTTGCCTGTAATTTGCTGGCGGTGGCCGCAATCTGGGCGGCTGGCGTGCTGCCCGCGGCGTCGTTCTGGGGCGACCAGGAGGCGTACGACACGATTTTGGGATTCACAGGCAGGCTATTGCTGGCGTCCTTTGCGGGCTATCTGGTGGGGGAATTCGTCAACTCGTTCATCGTGGCGAAGATGAAGGTGGTGACGGGCGGCCGGTGGCTGTGGTCGCGGACGATCACCTCGACGGTCTTCGGGCAGTTCGTGGACACGGGGATCTTCATTCTGATTGCGTTCGGCGGTGTGCTGGCGGGGGATGACCTGCGCACGACGTTCTTCCACTCATGGATCCTCAAGGTCGGCTACGAGACGTTGATGACGCCGGTGACGTACTGGGTGGTGGGGACGCTGAAGCGAGTGGATCAGTCGGATGTCTACGATGAGGGCACGAGCT
This sequence comes from uncultured Thermomicrobiales bacterium, assembly GCA_964399615.1. Taxonomy (GTDB): domain Bacteria; phylum Chloroflexota; class Chloroflexia; order Thermomicrobiales; family CFX8; genus CAYNTE01. The sequence continues at coordinate 2,839 of CAYNTE010000063.1, read as the reverse complement.
TCAATCCGTTCGATTTGTGAGGCGGGACCGGGGGATCGAGGGCCGACGAGGGGGAGAATGAGGTGTTGGACGTGTGTGGGTTATGATTATCTGAACGGCACGTTGGCGCGAATGCGGGCCACGGCGAATCTTCATTTACATCATGGTAAGCAGGGAACACAGGGTGAAGAACCAGACACCGAGCGAGCATCATTCGATTCTGGGAGAGCGCGTGGCGCTGGTCTTTCCGGGTCAGGGAAGTCAGTTCGTTGGCATGGGGCGACAGCTCTATGAGCACGTGCCATCTGCGCGAGCGATTTTCGAGCAGGCGGACGCGGTGCTGGGTTTCAAGCTCTCTGAGTTGATCTTCGAAGGACCGGACCACGAGCTTGAAGACACGATCAACGCACAGCCGGCCATTCTGACGGTGAGCATCGCGGCGCTGGAGGCGCTGAAGGAGCATTATCAGTCGCTGGGCCAGCGGATCACGCCGGTGATGGTGGCGGGGCATTCGTTGGGTGAATATACGGCACTGGTGGCTGCCGGTGCGCTGGAATTTCGTGATGCGCTGCAACTGGTGCGCGAGCGCGGGCGGCTGATGAAGGAAGCTGGCGAGGAGCGGCCGGGGGGAATGGCTGCGATCGTGGGGCTGGAGCGTGAGCCACTGCTGGAGATTTGCGAGCAGGTGCAGCGCGAGGGCCACGGGGTGGTTGTGCTGGCAAATGACAATTGCCCTGGGCAATCGGTGATCTCGGGGGAGATCCCGGCTCTTGAACGGGCGCTGGACCTGGCTCGTGAGCGTGGCGCGCGGCGGGCGATCCGGCTGGAGATCTCGATTGCGTCACACTCGCCGCTGATGGACCGGGCGGGGAAGCAGTTGAGTGAGTTCATCTCGCGGGTGCACTTCGATGAGCCGATCGTGCCGATTGTCAGCAATATTACCGGGCATATCAGCACATCGGTGGAAGAGCTGCGACAGAATGCAGGCAACCATATGGTGCGGCCGGTGATGTGGACGAACTCGGTGCGCTCGATGATTGACCACGGCGCGACGACGTTCCTTGAGATTGGTCCGGGCAATGTGCTGTCTGGGTTGATCCGGCGGATTAAACGAGATGTGAAGACGGTGTCGCTGGCGGACTTGGGTCTGTCGGTAGGTACCAAGGGTTAGAGGGGAAACGAGCGGGTGCAACGGATCGTCGTCACTGGGGTTGGGGCCATGACGCCAATCGGGAACGACGCGGAGTCGTTCTGGCAAGCGCTAGCGGCGGGGAAGTCGGGTGCAGCGCAAATCACGGCGTTTGACCCGGAGGATCTGCCGGTAACGATCGCCTGCGAGGTGAAGGATTTCGATCCCAAGGAGCACATGGACCCGAAAGCTGCGCGACGGATGGATCGCTTCAGCCAATTTGCGGTGGCATCGGCAAAGCAAGCGCTGGAGATGTCGCAGTTCGAGATCACGCCAGAGAACAGCAAGCGGGTCGGTGTGGTGATGAACACTGGCGGCGGTGGCGTTCCGGCAATGGTCAAAGAGGTCCAGGTCTATTACAACCGTGGGCCGCAACGGGTGAGTCCGTTCTTCATCCCGGTGTTTGCGCCGAATATGGCGGCCGCACAAGTCTCGATCCAGTTCGGAATCCATGGTCCGGTGATGGCGGCTGTGGCGGC
>CAYNTE010000063.1:0-1092 GCA_964399615.1 uncultured Thermomicrobiales bacterium | reverse complement strand
GGGAAGCATGCCTATGATCTGGCGATCTGCTCGCCGAAGAGTCAGATCGGGCATCTGGTTGGCGCATCGGGGGCGGTGAACGCGGTGGCGGCGATTATGTCGCTGCGTGACCAGAAGATGGCGCCGACGATCAATCTTGATACACCTGATCCGGAGAATGACCTGGATTATGTCCCGAATGTGGCGCGCGAGATGCCGCTCAACACGGTGCTGATCAATTCGTTCGGCTTTGGTGGCCAGAACGTTGTGGGGATCTTCCGGGCACTGAATTCATAGAAACAACTTAAGGAGCACGTGATGCCGCTACCACCAGGAATCCTCGCGCATAGTCGTGGGGTGGTGACGTCGCAGTATTCGGTGATGCCTGCTGAGGGCATCTTGCGGAGCCGGCTGCCCTATTTCGAGCGGACGGACGTCCGGGTGCAGACGTCGCCAGCGATGGGGGCGCGATTTGCGCAGATCATGCTGACGATCGAGCCAGGGGGCGGCACGACGAGCGAGCGAAACGACGGGCTGGAGCACTTCTTCTACGGCCTGGAGGGTGAAGCGCAGCTGGCGATTGATGGCGATAGCTCGGAGCTGGTGGCGCATGGGTTTGCCTATGTTCCGGCGGGACGGGGCTGGAGCCTGCGGGTCGAAGGTGATTCAGCGGCGAGGCTGATCTGGATCAAGCGTCCATATGAGGCGGTTGATGGGATTGATCTTCCAGGGGTGCTACGCGGTCATCGCGATAATGTGGCGAGGGATCGCAATGAGGGCACGGACACTGAGGAGCGCGACGAGGGACGCTACTGGCAGTATCTGATCGGTAACGGCGACCTGCGTATGGATATGGAAGTCAACATTCTGGGGTTCGAGCCGGGGGTGTATTTCCCATACGTCGAGACGCACGTGATGGAGCATGGGCTGTACATGCTGGAGGGACAGATGCTGTACCTGCTGGCGGGGGATCAGCATGAAGTGTGGGAGTCGGATTTCATCTGGATGGCTGCATATTGTCCCCAGTTCTGCTTCTGCACGGGCTGGGAAGACGCGGCGTATCTGCTGTATAAGGATGTGAATCGGGATATTCGGTTCGATTGGATGTAGGGG
>CAYNTE010000062.1:0-17186 GCA_964399615.1 uncultured Thermomicrobiales bacterium | reverse complement strand
CATGGCATATCCACAACCTCATACCTAATCAGGCAATGAAACATCTGGGACCTCTCTGATGACTATCCGCGTGGTGCTCACCGCCACAGCCGCTCCATCCAGCGTTACCGTCAGCGCCTCATGCGCTTCGTCAAACATATAGTAAGCTAAACCACCTTCAGGTGAAGCGTTCATCTATTGAGTTGGCAGTCAGGCCGTTCCCATCGTGCAGACGGCGCTGACTGGCCGGGAAATGGAGGCCGAATGTCCGTTGGTGGAAGCGATTCGTGACGGCTCGCATCTCATTGATCCGGATTCTGTTGGTTCATCTTCTGGTTTGTGCCGGTGTCGTGGCAGGTTATGGACTTTCTGTCGTCCGTGCTCAAGACAGCGACAATGCCATTCACGCCTGTGTCAACACCTGGAACGGGGTAACCCGCATCGTTGATAGTGCCGACGATTGCACCCGCAGTGAATACAGCGAAAGCTGGAACAAGCAGGGTCCGAAAGGGCCAGCTGGTCCCCAAGGCGACCCAGGTCCGCCCGGCAACCCCGGTCCATCGGGCGAACCATCCGGGCTCAGACTCGTTACCAAGGACATCGTCATTCCGGCAGGTGCATTAGGGTCCGATTACGTGCTATGTCCAGATGGTATGACTGCGGTTACTGGTGGCAGTTTGTACAACCCCAGCAATAGTCCTGGTCTGTCAGTTGTCGCCAACGGGCCGTACTTCGGAACTCAAGGCCGAGATTTGGCCACAAACTGGCGATTTAACTTCGACAACGATGGGACCACCGATGCAAAGTACCGGATGTGGGTACTCTGCACATCGGATTAGCGCTGATTCATCGAGAACCGCAGCAATAGTCGCGCCTGAAGAGCGGCCACGAACCGACTGATCGAGTAGCCAGTGCGAGTGGCAGCAATCACATCGATCGCCCGCGTGACGGTACGGGTAGTCGGCAGGTATAGCGCTGGCCATGACGATGCTATGCTGGTGCCCGTCTGCGCATTGCAGATACATCGTCGTAGCAGACCAGACGTTCGGTGGCGCGCGTGTGCGCCGGTACCTTGCTTACGGCAACTGCCAGCCGCAGGTTCTGTTCTGCTACCTACTAGACATGGGGGGACGCCATGCATTTGGGATCGTCACTTTTGAACCGGCAAGTGTCGCTCGTGCGGCTGATGCTGGTCGGTATTGTCATGCTTGCGGGGATCGCCGCAGGCTATGGTATCTCAGTCGTCCGAGCTCAAGACGAGGCGCAGACCATCTATGCCTGCGTCAACAAATGGAACGGTGCAACACGCATCGTCCATCCCAACGCACAATGTAGCCGAAGTGAATACGCCATAAGCTGGGGACAGCAAGGTCCTCCCGGAACGCCAGCCGGATTCACGCTGATCACCAACGATGTTGATCTGGATCCGTCCTTTAGTGGCACGCTGCAGATAGATTGCCCCACGGGCATGACCGTTGTGGATAGCGGCACCATCTACAATTCAGGAAAATATGGCTTGGTCTTTGAGCTGTCCAATTTGCCAGTCTTTGGTGAAGATGGCCTAGCAGACTTCGCGACCGGTTGGAGCTACCAGGTCGTCAGTGAAGACACTGACTCGGTCCCGTACCGCATGTGGCTTACCTGCACCGAAGGCTAGGCAACGGCTGTGGCTGGCGCACGCTGAGGTCACCAGCACATTAACCTTCCTCGATTCTGTGCGCCAGCGCCTAAACTTCGGAAGCCGTTAACGTGTACTTGACAACGCTGGAACAAAGGAGCGCGCGGTGAGATGGTGGAGAGCCCTAGTTACTGCCCGAGTTTCCCTGATTCGCGTTTTCATAGCGCTGAGCCTGGTCTGCACCGGCGTGGTGGTCGGCTACGGTCTCTCGACTGTGCGTGCACAGGGCGAAGATTCCACCATCTTCGCATGTGTCAACCAGTGGAACGGTGCTACCCGTATCGTCGATGACGCAAGCGATTGCACGCGCAGCGACTATGTCGAGAGCTGGACCAGGTTCGGCGAGTCTGGCGGACTATCTGGCTATGAGATTGTCACTGACAGCCAGAATATCGACTTCGTAACGACCTCAGAACGAAGCGTCATGTGCCCGCTGGGGAAAGTTGCCATTTCAGGCTCGTCACTGATCGAGGGAACTGGGCTGGCATCACCGGGCAATGAACCCGTATTCGACAACGCATCCCCTGCGCTGGCGACCGGCTGGAAGTTCCATTTCGCCAGCGCCTTTGGGCCGGGTAGTTCGGGCACAGTGCACCTTTCGGTGAGCTGCGTCGACGCGCCTGCGGAACAGGGCTAACGCCAACCATCAGGTGCGGGCGATCAGTTCCTAACCAGCGAGACCTTCATGTGTGCTACCTCCTTGTCACTTGTGATCGTTGGGCAACAGCGATATGATTAAGGTCGACTTCACTAATTTCTCGCGCTGTTAGGTGGTGAGACCAGACTGAAGGACCAGGGGCCAGAAGGCAGGGCAGAAGAGCCTGACGAAGCTATGGAACCGCCAGACAGCGGCTCTGCGCTACGTCGTATGTTCTTGGCTCTACGGATTGCCAGCTTCCGGACGCTCTGGATCGGCATGGTCTTCTCTACCGCCGCCATGCAGATGAACATCGTCGTCCGTGCCTGGCTTGCCTACGATCTCACCGGTTCAGGTCTCGCCATCGGCTTGGTCGCGGTTGCGCGCGGTCTGCCTCGTTTCTTCATCGCCCCCTTTGGTGGCGTCGCGGCCGACAGACTCGACAAACGCATGCTGCTCGTCCTCACCCAGGTCATCCGCATCGCGCTCGCGCTGATCCTCGGCGTCCTGGTGTTCACTGGCAGAATCCAGATCTGGCATCTGATGGTCGCTGGCCTCTTCCAGGGCATCAGTTCCGCCTTCATGATGCCGACCCGCACGGCGTTCATCTCGGTGCTGGTTGGCGAGGAGAAGCTGTCGAACGCCATTGCACTGGATGCCACCGGCCGTAATCTCAATCGCATCGTCGCGCCAGCGATCGCTGGGCTACTCATCGCGCTCGATCCATCCAGTGTCTATTTCGTCATAGCTGCGGGTTATGCCGTTGCGACGTTGACGCTGCGCAGACTGCCCGAAGGCAAACCAGAGGACGATGGCGCGGCTCATGGAGTGCTCGCAGACGCGAAGGCAGGATTCCGTTACATCTGGGAACAGCAAGCCATCTTCATGGTCATGGCGGTCGCACTGGCGGTGATCTTCCTGGGCATGCCCTATCGCAGCTTCCTGCCAGTCTTCCAGGAAGATGTCCTCAATGTCGGACCAGAGGCGTTGGGAGTGATGTACGCGATGGTGGGCATTGGAGCGGTTGTCGCTTCGCTTGCGGTCGCCTACTTTGCTGAATCAGACCGAAAGCAACAGTTCCTGCTTGGTGCGGGCATCTTGTTCGGACTTTCTCTGACTACCTTCGCTCTCTCAGCAAATTTCATCGTCGCTCTCGGTGTGCTCACGGTCGTTGGCTTTGCGGGACAAACTTACCTAACCCTGACCAAGACCATCTTGATGACGCTGACAGACCGGCGCTACTACGGCCGCGTGATGAGTATCTGGATGATGGGCTTCTCGCTGCTGCCGCTGGCTATGTTGCCGTTTGGCGCGGCAGTCGACGCAGCGGGAGCCCCAGCCACCTTCGTGGTCGTCGGTCTGGCGCTCGCCACAGCGGTCGTCATCGGCACACTCGTACAAGGCTTCCTGCTTCAACGCCACCACCAGGCGTCGGTGGCGCATCAAGCCAAGTAATGAGAGATTCGCCCGCAGTCAGCCATTCGACTGCGGGCGTTGCCTATGCGATGGTGATTGCTAACGAATAGGCTGTTCGTAGCGGCGCAAGATGCTCGATCCAAGCTTGCCGATATCGGCTCCATAGATATGAATCGAGATTGCTTGATCGTCGCCTGCGTTACGCACCTCGTGAATGTCCCCCGGAGGTGTCAACGCCTCAGTCATGCCCGGCGTCGCATTAATCTTGCCTGTCGGTGTCAGCCACTCCTCATCACCGTCACGTTCGAGACGGTAGCTGATCTCTTCTTCAAGCCCCTGATGAACGCCGACGACGCACCACGAGACGTGATCATGAATCGGCGTCGCCTGGCCGGGTAGCCAGCAGAGCGACACGATCGAGAAGCTGCCATCAGGCTCGACGTGCATCACATGTTGCCTGTAATGCTCCGGATCGGGCTCCTTCTGCGCCGCGGTCAACAAATCCTCACGGCTCAAATAAGGCTCAAGGCAGGCTGCGACTCGGCTAGAGATTTCGTGCGCCTCGCCACCCGCTACCACCTCACGACGAACTTCCTTAATCAACGCCTCTAGGGCCTGGGTACGGGCCATCTGGTCGACTGCCACGACTCCACACTCCTCTCACATTGCAACCCTCTACCTGAATGTATCACGAAAACACAGGCTGCACCGCCAATAGGTTATGATCAGTTGTGGTGGCCGTTTCCTTCCAGAAAGGAAGAGTATGGAAGGCACGTTGCTCTTTCGCGGGCTGACACGTCGTTGTCCCCGTTGTGGAGAACTTCACACCTTTACTGGTTACTTCAAAATGAAAGACGCCTGTCCCCGCTGCGGCCTCGATTTCGTTCGCGAAGAGGGCTATTACGTGGGCGGGATGACCTTGAATATCATCTTTGCCGAAGTATTGACCGTCATCGGGCTAGTCATCATGGTCATCGCCACCTGGCCGGATTTACCAGTCATGCCGCTGATCGTCGTCGGCGTGATCTTTAATGTGCTCTTCCCGATCCTCTTCTACCCGATCTCCAAGACGCTCTGGCTTGCCACCGATCTCGCATTCCTGCACAAGATGGACCCGAGCGAATTGCGCTAGCCCTCAGCGCTGGCTGGCTGTCCGGCGCTGGCCGCTGGCTGTGGCTTTGCCAGCTGAATCAAGATCGCCGCAAAGAGACACAACCCCGCCATCAGCATGAGGCCGACAGGGTAACCTTCGGTCAGATCTCGCACCCAGGAGAGTGGCAGCGGTCCGATGGCAGCCGCTGCGATGCTAACCATCACGGCTGAGCCCTGGATGCGCCCCAGGCCATGCCTGCCGTATATGTGCGCCCAGGTGACGCTGTTCACGATTTGCACGATCCCCGATGAGAGACCAATCAGCATGGCATAGACGATAGCAAGCCAGGTGGAGTGAATAACCTGGATCAGGATGCAGCCGGCAATCAACGCCAACATCGAGACAACAAATAGCCTCTTTGGACCGAGCGTGTCCACCAGATAACCAGCAACGATCGACGCGATGGCGGTCATCGCGGCCATGAATGGGAAGACGACCGCGGCGACCGATGCGCTGAGACCACGCGATTCAAAGATCGAGGTCTGATGAAAGATTAACGCCGTCGATACCAGGGAGGGCGTCGAAAGCGGCAGCGCCAGTAACCAAAACTGAATGGAGCTAAAGACACGTCTCGTATCTCGCCCACCGGATTCGGCGCTGATCGAGACTGGTTCGTGGGCTGGTGGCTCGTGAGCACCATCCGGATAGAGACCAACGTCCTCCGGTGTATCACGGACGATCAGCAATCCAGCGGGGATGACAAGGATCCAGACGAGCACCCCAAGCACCATGTACGAGTTGCGCCAGCCCATGGTTTCGATCAACAACCGGGAGAGCGGCGGCAGCGTGGCGCTTGAAAGTGCCATCCCTAGACCCATAATCGCCATTGCCCGGCCGCGTTTCGTCACAAACCAGCTCGCGGTCAGCAACGTAGCGTTGATCGGGAGCGACCCCTGGCCGAGTGCCCGCAACGCAGCGAAGGCGAAGAAGAACATCGCGAAGCCGCTGGCAATGCTCATGCCAAAGCACGCGAAGCCCATCAACGCTGCCACAACGATAAGCATCGCACGGGGTCCGAAGCGATCCGCCAGGCGGCTGACCAAGGCGACCATGACGGCGCTTACTCCCGTGCCAACCGCATAGAGCGCCGAGATGGTGGTACGGGTTAATCCGGTATCCTCGATTATCGGGTCGATGAAAATCGAAAACGTGAACGACTGGCCCGGCCCGGAGCTGTAGGCGACGAGCGCACCGACAGCTACGATAAACCAACCGTAGAACGGCCGTTGACGCATCAGAATTCGTTGTATCAGTTGCCGCCCCCAAATCTGACATGCATAGCGCGATATCCTCGACTCTGTATCCATCAGTTGTCAAGCGGCCCAGACCACAAGAAGGAGTCACCACATGGCAAACACTGGACTTACCGAACTCGGTGAAGGCTTCGTTGGATTTCTGAATGCCGATCCAGTCACCAACCTGGACCAGATCGATGCCGAGATTGCCATCCTGGGGATGCCCCACGGCGTCGCCTACCCCAATAGTCATCCGTCCTGCGCTGGCGCCGCCGATGCTATCCGCCACGCATCAGCTCGCTATGGCTACGGTGGCATGATCGATCACTATGACTTCGACCTCGGCGGACCGATGCTGGACGGCAAACCCATTCGCATCGTGGACTGCGGCAACGTGATTCACGATCCTGCCGATCCTGCAGCAACCCCCGAACGGGCCAGAGCTGCGACGGAGGCGATCGTCAGCCGTGGCGCGTTGCCGATCATGCTCGGGGGCGATGACTCGACGCCGATCCCCTTCTTCCGTGGCTTCGAACAATGGGGGCCTTACACGTTGATTCAGATCGATGCCCACATTGATTGGCGCGACGAGGTCGAAGGCGTCCGGGAGGGCTACAGCAGCACCATGCGCCGCGCATCTGAGATGAGCGGCATAGCAGAGATGATCCAGATCGGTATGCGCGGCGTCGGCAGCGCACGAACCGCCGAGGTCGAGGCTGCCGAAGCCTACGGCTCGCGCATCATCACCGCGTCCGAGGTGTTTGAGCTTGGACCTGAACACGTTCTCGATCAGATACCTGTTGGTGGGCCATACCTGATCACCATCGACTGCGACGGCTTCGATCCATCAATCATGCCCGGTGTCGGCGCACCGTCGCCCGGTGGTCTCACCTATGGAGATGGCCTGGAACTGCTGCGCGGAATCGCAGAGCGTGGCATGATCGCCGGGCTCGACATCGTTGAGTATCAACCAGATCGAGACGTCAACGGCATCACTGCAATGACTGCCGCCCGCCTGATCAGCTTCGTTATCGGCACCGTGATTCGTAGCGGTCAGATCGGCGACTGACCATCCGGAGAGTCTTCGCGACTCCGGCGCGGCTCCTGCGCAAGATCCTCAAGCTGCTGGTCCGTCGCGGCTGGCTTGTCTTTGTCGCGATTGCACGAATCTCGGGTTGGTTCGCCGGAGAGATCATCGAACTCCCGGCGGCGCTCTTCACGCTCGGTGTCGGGCATCGTACACCTGCATCTCACTCAGACGGAGACTATTGACGTTAAGTCTTGCCCTAATCCTACCCAGAACGTCAGCACCACGAGCGCCACAAACGACACGGCAACCAGTCCCAGCGCAAGCCAGTCGAATGGATCCATCCTGATGTCCCGAAACGCCGTCCTGCGCTTCGATGCGCCGAATCCGCGTGCCTCCAGCGTCATGGCGAGCTGCTCGCTCGTGCGCAACGCCGAAACGAGCGAAGCGACAAAAACGGGCATCATCTGGCGAGCTTTTTTCAAGGCATTGCCCGCCATCACCAGCCCGCGAGATCGCTGGGCATCCAGCACCGTCTGATAGGCCGATAAATAGGTGGGGATGAAGCGGAGTCCGATCGTCAGCGACATGCCCCACGGCACCGGTAGGCCTAGGCGCACAAACCCTCTCACCAGTTCTCGGGTATCCGTTGTCCCGATCCAGATGATGACGACGAAGCTGACGGTCGCGATCCGCAGCGCCGTCACCGAACCACGCAGCAAGGCGTCAAATGTCACTGTCAGCGGCCCGAGCCTGAACCAGACCTCGCCGCTGCTGTCAAAGATCGGCCAGACCAGAATCACCAGAATGACAAGCGGCAACACGGCGCGCCAGATCGTGCGCAACAGCCGCAACGGGTAGCCAACGCTCAGCAGCGTCAGATGCACGGTAAGGATCATGAGGCCAAGCAGAAAGAGATTCACCCAGAGAAAGGTCAGGACGATCGCCGCAGCGATGAAAGCGAGCTTGACCCGCGGATCGAGCCGGTGCAGCCAGCTCGCACCGGGAGCGAATACGTCGAACTGCCCTCCGCTCGCGCTCATGTATCACGCCAGCGCTTCCCGATAGCATCCACCAGACCGTCAACCGTCACGATATCCTCCGGCACTCCACGATCGCGGAGATCGCTGGCGAGCCGCGCGCTCACTGGCGGCCGAAGTCCTGCCGCTGCCATCAAATTCGCATCGTGGAATATCTCTGCCGGCATTCCATCACCGAGCACCCGGCCCGCGTGGAGAACAACCACCCGATCGCAGAATTCCGCTGCCAGTCGCATGTCGTGCGTGATCAGCAGGATCGCGATCCCGCGCCCGACCAATTCGGCCAGGACCGCAATCAGGCGTTGGGTCATCGCGAGATCCAGACCCGCAGTTGGCTCGTCGAGCACCAGCAGCCTGGGCGCCAGCGCGACAGCGGCGGCGATCACGATCATCCTCCGCATCCCGCGGCCAAATGATGCAGGGTGTCGATCTTCGAGCCCTGCAAGGCCAAACGCTGTGAGTGTCCGTTGCAGGCGCTCCTGCCGCTCATCTGGGCTCAATTGCAGATGCCGGAGGCCGTACTCAAGCTCTTCACGGATCGTCGGGAGGAAGAGCGCGTGATCGGGGTTCTGAAATACGTAACCCGCTCTATCGATCAGCTCACCCGGCTCGGCCTCGCGTATATCGACGCCCAGCAACCGCACGACGCCCTCATCTGGACGCAGCAGACCGTTGACGTGCCGCGCCAGTGTCGACTTGCCCGAGCCGTTTTGACCAATCAGCCCGACAGCTTCGCCGGGGAAGAGCCGCAACGAAGCCTCACGTAGCGCCAGGATAGGTTGGCCAGTTGGGTCGGCTGCCGGGTAGCTGAAGCTGATCGATTCGATTTCGAGGACCGGATCCGTCACCCACCACCATCGCAATCACCGGCAGATTCGATCTCACCTGCCGATGATACGTCAGAAACCGGAGTCAGATGCGTTCTTAGCGTCGTGAGCGCCTTTTCATAGCTGACTGCGTTGATCGCGTGTCCGACCCGATCTCGCAGCTTCGTTGAGATGTCCAGCAACTCTGGACGCGGCACGCCATCTGGCAGTTTCGAGCCGGAGTTGAAGATTTCTTCAGGCGGCCCCTCAGCCACGACCTGCCCCGCATCGAGCACGATCATGCGTTGCGCGTGGCGAGCCATGGTCTCAACGTCGTTGCCCGCCATGATGATCGTCATCCTGTTTTGAGTTCGCGCCAAATCAGCCACCAACTGGATAACGGTGGCACGACCATCCGGATCAAGTTCAGCTGTCGGGTCGTCAAGTATCAGCGCCTCCGGACGCATCGCCAGCGCAGCCGCGATCGCTACACGCTGCTTCTGACCTCCCGAAAGACTGGTGATGCGCCGTTGAGCGAGATCCCGGATGCCTACGATCTCCAGCGTCTCCAGCACTCGGTCCTCCATGAGGTCCGGATCAACATTGAGATTCTCTAGCCCGAATGCGACCTCGTCCTCGACATTCAGCCCCAGGAAGTTCGCCTCAGGATCCTGAAAGACGATCCCGATCTCGGTGGCGATTTCCGGCGCTGGCGTGCGCTTGGTATTCCGGTCCCCAATCCAGACATCGCCGCGGATCGTGCCGCCAGTCTGCTGGGGCACCAGTCCCATCAGCGCCAGGCATACGGTCGATTTACCGGACCCCATCGTGCCAGCGATGCCGAGGAACTCGCCCGCCGGAATCGTTAGATCAATCCCGCGCAAGGCCCAGGGCGGCTCGACAGGATCTCGCGGATCGAACGACGGATACCGGTAATGGAGACCCTGAATCCGGATCTCTGGCATCTAGCGCTCCACCTAGAAGGCCGGAGGCGAGGTCGAGCTCTGCTCCTCGACCCATTCCGCTTCACCACCCCAGCGCAGAATTGGCGGATATGCCTGGCGCACGGCCAGCGCCACCGGAATGCCGACTACCGCGCCGAAGAGCACCTGGAATGTATTGGGCCAGACTGCCGCAAGCGCCGTCGCAAAAGCGGATTTGCCGGGATCGTTGTCAAGCAGCCCCGTCGGGATGAAGAGCAGCATGTAGAGGAAATAGCCAACGACCACGATGGCTCCGCCGGCGACCGCCGCAGGGATCAAACGCTTCAGCCCGCCGCGCCAACCCATAAAACCAGCCACAAACGCCTGCGCACCGTGAATCACGAAGGTACCGGGAGCCCAGTTACCGAAACTCGACGTGACGTCAGCCAGTGACGTCCCAAATGCGCCAGCGATGAGCGCCACAATTGGACCAAAGAGGAATGACGCGACGTAGATGCCGACATCTCCCATATGCACGTAGCCACCGGGTCCAATCGAAATCTGGACACTACGGGTCAGGACATAGATCACCGCCAGCATCACACCGGTGACGGCGATCATGCGCGCGTTGTAGCCGCTACCTAGCCCGAGACTTGAAAGTGAAACTCGCTCACCGGAACGCTGTCGCCCTGACATTGGAGGTCGCTCCTCTACACTAGCGTCAACGAAATGATCGCCGAGCCCCCAAGCCCAGAGATCATCAACCGAGTTACCCATCCACCAGTTGAATCGTTGTACAGATGCGCCAACCGCTCAACGACCAATCGGAGCCAGCCAATTTCCATCTTGGCGCATACCAATTGCTCCACTATGATCGTGAAGAATGTAACGAATGGGAGGATTCGCTAGCCATGACCCAGCCATCCAATGCTCATCCACCGTCCAGCCAGCGGGTGCTGCTAACCGGTGGAACCGGCTACGTTGGCTCCCGGATGCGTGAGGCCTTTCGCGAGGCTGGATTCACCGTGCGATTGCTCGTCCGCTCGGCCGAAGATGCGCGAGATCTGCGCGCCACCGGCTACGAGGTCGCAAACGGTGATGTCACCGACCCCGCAACGCTTTCCCAGGCCATCGACCAGTGCGACACGGTTGTGAATCTCGTCGCGGTGATTCGAGAGTCCGGCGGCGCGACCTTTGAAGCAATCAATTACCAGGGCTCGGTCAATCTTATCCGCGCCGCCCAGCAATCCGGAGCGCCACGATTCATCCAGATGAGCGCCAATGGAGCAGGAAACCGCCCCGATTTCCCCTACCACTACACCAAATGGCGCGCTGAGAATGAACTAAAGCAGTCAGGGCTCCGGTACGTGATCTTTCGGCCCTCGATCATCTTTGGGCCCTCGCCAGAGGGTCGCCAGCACTTCATCAGCCAGCTCGCTGACGTCGTGCGCGCACCTGCCCCACTAGTGCCGCAAATCGGTGATGGCCAGACGCGCTTCCAGCCCATCCATCATCAGGATGTCGCCGAGAGCTTCCTGCGTGCAGTGGTCGACGACCAGCTGGACGGCAGCACATTCGAAATCGGTGGACCTCAGGTGCTGACGTACCGCCAGATCCTCGATGAGATTCGGAAAGTTCTTGGGAGCCGGAAGCCAATCGTCCCAGCGCCTGTGCAGCTCGTCAAAGTCGGCGCGACGGTCCTCGACCATATCCCTGGCATCACCTCACCCGTCAGCACAGAGCAGCTGAAGATGCTCTCGATCGACAACGTCGCGCCGCAGAACGACGCGGTGAGACTCGTCGATCACCCGCTGATACCCGTGACCGGCAACCTGGACTACATCCTTAAGGGCTGAGGAGCTTCAGTTGGCTCTCGAAGACGGGCACGACCGCGCCGCCAACCCGGACAGCGTCGGCATCCACGGTGATGTGAACGAACGATTGCCGTCCCATCGCCGTGCCCTGCTCGCTCACCATACCTGAGCGCGCAACCTCGGGTGAAACCATCTTGTGATGCACCAGATAGGCACCGAGCGGACCGCTGGCACTGCCCGTCGCCGGATCTTCCCAGACTCGCCCGCCGATTACGGCGATCATGCGTGAGTAGACCCGTCCATCCTCGTCCGGGGTGAAAACAAAGAAGCCGTGCGCGTCACCCTCGATGTCTTTCAACAGCCGCTCGGCAAGCGACGGGTGAGGCGAGACCCGGTCCACCACCTTCCGATTGCGAACCGGCACCATCAGGAACCAATTGCCGGTCGAGACCACTTGCACGGGGTGATCGGGATCAAGATCTGATGGCTCAAGCGACAGAGCCGACGCGATGGCTTCAGGATCATCTACCTGTTCACCGTACTGAGGCCGCCCCTGAGTCATCCAGATAAACTCGGGGCTGGCGGGATCTTCGCCCACCAGCTCAACGTCAACTGGGCCGATGCCGAGCTCTAAGGTCGCCAGCTTGGCACCTTCCGGCAGCATCCCTCGTGACGCCAGTACCCAGGCTGTCCCAACGGTTGGGTGGCCGGCAAACTGTAGCTCGGCACGTGGGGTGAAGATCCGCACCTTGGCTGCGTTGGCGGGGTCATCGGGTGGCAGGACAAAGGTGATTTCCGAGAGATTCATCTCCAGCGCGATCTGCTGCATCTCTTCATCATCGAGGCCGCGTCCATCGAGGAAGACCGCTAGCGGATTGCCGCCGAACTGCCGGGCCGCAAACACATCGACCTGCACGACGTCGAAGATTCGTTCTGAAGTCATCGCCCAAACTCCGGATCGACATAGAACGAAAAGTTCCCAAAGTCGTGCACCGCGTACTCCGCTGTCCGGTTCTCCGGCTGCCGCCCCTGCATCACATTGCCATATGCTCGTTGAATCTCAAGCAGATCCTGGGGGCGCATCGGCACGCGGTTGTGAGATGGATAGACCACCTCGACCTCGCTAGCCAGTGCCGCGAGCCGCTCGGTCGCGAGAGCATAGTCCTCCATGTCCGTCTCCTCGCTGTATATGTAGATCGGCCCGTAATAGACCGCATCCCCAGGGAAGAGCGTCCTCGTCGCGCGATCCAGAATCGTCACACCACCGGGCGAGTGTCCGGGCGTATGGATGATCTCAATTTGCCGGTTTCCCAGATCAATGACCTGACCATCCTCAAGCGTTCCGGTCGCCGTTGCGCCAGGGATCTCAGCAGTATTGACATCAAATGACGCTGGCAAGGGACGGTCTGTCAACCGATCCGGAGTGAACCACTCCCGCATGTCCTCGTTCGGAAAGCCACGCTCCAGATCCGCCTGCTCGCTGGCGTGAACCAGTACGCGCTCATATTGCCAGCTCGCGCCGATGTGATCCCAGTGCGCATGCGTCTGGACGACGAGCGGCTCACGATCCGATAGCTGCCGCACCACACTCGCGAAGTCCCCAACACCCATGCCGGTGTCAATGACCGCCACATCACGCTCGCCTTCGATCAAGAAGCTGTGCACATCCTCGAAGTGCCCTGGCTCACCGATGTACCAGATGCCCGGTCCAATCTCCTGAACGTCAAACCAACTGTCGTAGCTTGCCAAACCTGGTCCCCCTTTCTCGCAGACAATTACCGGTGGCAGCAGCTCGCGCTGCCACCACCGGCATTGTAGTTCGCACGAATCCTGCGCTTACATACGGCCAGCGCTCTCGGCCTCTTCGGCTGTGCAGCTCAGCTTGATCTGGTCGGGTGTGAACTCGTCGACCCTATCGACCGGCACTCGCACATCATGCTTGAAGATCATGCCGCTCTTGACGATGAATCCGATTACCTGGTTATCGTCCCCATAGAGCACCTCATCGACGTTGCCGATGCCGTCTCCACTGCGGTCGACGACTTTCGTACCCTCTGAGATCATCACGTCGGTTTCAGGCAAGTTGGACTCGACCTCCAGGGGCGGAGTGTCCGCATCAGCAGGCTGCATCGGCGAATCCGGTGCCGGATAGGCCGGATCAGTCACCGTTGGGTCGGTGCCCCCGCCCGGCATCACTGTCGGCGCAAAGTAGACGCGGCCAATCGGGTACGTCAGCGCCATATCGTCGATGAAGGCGTCCTGATCGTTCTCGGGGTGGGCATACTTCGCTTCGACAAACTCGGGGAAGTGGTCGATCTCATCGCTCGTCTCACTGAGATGAATGGTGCCGTCCTCGTCGATGCGATCCATATACTGGCGCTCGATGATGCGGTCCGTGGTAAAGAGCATGCCCTCGCGAGCAATCACGCCCATCACCTCGTGCGAATCGCCGTTGACGATCACACTATCTACACTACCTACAGTTTCACCATCACTCGTCAGAATTTCGCTATCCAGGCGGATATCCATTGCTGTGCTCCCTTCGCGCAGCATTCCCGCTGCGTCATCGCCGCGGGTCGTGTTGGTTGCTTTCTATCTGTGAAAGCCAGCGGCAGGCTGAAAGTGACGGCGTGTCACCTACTGGCGAGCGCCCAACTCCGAGCGCGTGTTCACCCAGCGCAGCACATCAAAGCGCGTGAGGAGCCCAAGAAACCGGCCCCCATCGAGCACCGGAATCTGATGAAAATCGCCAGTGGCCATCGCCTGCAGAGCCTCATCGATCGGCGACCCCGGGCGCGCGACGACGAGCTGTGACGCAGGGGTCATCACCTGGTCGACACGCATACGCGGCCAATCCGCTCGATTCACCTTCTTCAAATCATTGACGGTGATGAGACCGATCAGCTGGTTTCCCGCGACCACCGGTAAGCCACGCGCATTCTGACGCAGCACGTAGTCGTTTGCCAGCGTCTCAAGATCGACATCTGGCGCAACGGTTATGGGGCTGGAATTCATGAGGTCGCGGACATAGACATCTCGAAAGAGCTGCTCCTGCTCGACCTGCTTCATGCTCTCGCTGGCCGCATTCTGCAAAAACCAGCCGATAACGATCGCCCAGATGCCGTTTACGATGTTGCCGGAGATAATCCCCAGAATCCCGAGAAAGACGAAGCCCATTCCGACAGCGGTGCCGATTGCGACGGCGATTCGCGTGGCCTTGCGCATATTGTCTGTCGCGCCCCAGAGAACCGCACGCAGCACGCGCCCACCATCGAGCGGGAACCCAGGAATCATGTTGAAGACCGCGAGCACGATGTTTGTCCAGGCCAGGAACCCAAGCACGGCCGATACCTGCTCGCTCGTGTCGCGGAAGAGCAGCCAGAGCAGGCCAAAGACTCCACCCAGCGCCACACTGACGATCGGCCCGGCGATCGCGATCAGGAATTCGTCGATAGCTTCTTCGCTATCTTGTTCCAGTTGTGCGACGCCACCGAAGATAAAGAGCGTGATGCTGCGCACGCCAACGCCTCGTGATTGAGCCGTGATCGCGTGCCCGAATTCATGCAGCAAAACGGAGAGGAAGAGCAAGATGACGGCCACGGCGGCCGCAGTCCAGTACTGTGCGCTCGTCCAGTCATCGTACAAATTCGGTAGCTGGCTTTCGGCAAGGATGTACGTAAACGCAACGAAGACAATGAGCCAGCTGTAGTGGATGCCAACATCAATGCCGCGATATCTCGTGATTGTCCAGGTCCCACTCATCCGGTACCCCCTTCACAGCCAGCGAGTTGTCTTGTACCGAGATTGTAGAGCACGCCGCCGCGACGTGGGGCCATTGACACTTCGTTTGAGCCTAACTACTCTGGCAGACAGCTAAATGGGAGGAGCGCGAATGTCACGCCCAGTATCTACACCGATGTTTGAGCTGATTAAGACGCTAACTGAGATTCCCGGTCCGACTGGACAGGAAGATCGTGTTCACGAATGGCTGGCGAACCACTGGTCCGGATTTGCAGAGTCCGTCGAAATCACCCCCGTCGGCAATGCCATTGCCAAGGTTGGTGGCTCCGGTCCGCGCATCATCGTGCTAGGCCACGGCGATGAGCTCGGCCTGAACATCAAGTCCATCACCGATAATGGCCTCTTGCACATCTGGCCAGCTGGTGCCGATCGCGCAGGCCGTCCCGCCTACTGGTACAACCCCGTCAACAGTCCTGTCGTCGTGCTTGCAGATTTCGGCGATGTCGATGGTCAGCTCGTCTACGCCAGCGGACATGTCGTCGGCGGCGCAAACAATAAGAGCAATTTCGACTGGAACGACTGGTTCGTCGATATCGGGGTCAGCACCCGCGAGCAAGCCGAAGCGCTCGGGATTCACCCGGGCACGCGCGTTGCCATCAATGTTCCGACCCGCCGTCTCGGCGACACCATCATCGGCAAAGCCATGGACGACCGCGCGCCGCTGGCTGTCGCCACATCGCTCGCCGAACGCGCCGATATCTCGAAGTTGCAGTATGAGCTGTGGATCGGTTCCTCGATTCAGGAAGAAAATGGGCTGATAGGGGCATCGAGCATTGCCGATAGTGGCGACTTCGAACTCGGCATCGCGCTCGATGTCGGCCTCTGCGGCGATGTGCCAGGTACGACGTCCATCAATCATCCCGCCCAACTCCGCGGCGGACCGATCGTCGTCCATCAAGATTCATCGGCCAACTACTCCGCCCGCATGTGCCGGGCGATCGTCGAGGCCGGGCGCCAGCGAGACATCCCCGTCCAACAAGCCATATTCCAGAATTACGGGAGTGATGGCTCGGCGCTCCTGAGACGCGGCATCGAGACAATTCTGCTGACCATGCCGACGCGCTACACGCATTCGCCGAACGAGATGGTAACTGAATCGGACTGCAACGCCTGTGTCGATCTCATGCTGGCATTCCTGGAGTCCGAACCGCTACCGCCTCGCTGGCCAAAGCCATAGCGACGAATTACGCCCCTGACAGCTCCGGCCGCCGGTCCGACCACGGTCGCGCCTCTTCGAAGGCTGCGGCGGCATTGAGTACTGTCTGATCGTCGCGCCACCGGCCAACGATCTGGAGCCCCACTGGCAGTCCCTCGCTTGTGAAGCCGCACGGGACGGTGATCGCCGGCGAGCCAGTCAGGTTGAACGGGTAGCTGAAGCCAGTCCAGCCCAGGCCTTCCATCGACTTGCCGTTGATCTCCCGCGGCTCGGTTTCGCCTGCCCAGAACGCCGTCGTCGCCATGGTTGGTGTGAGTAGCAGATCGTAGCCCTCCATAAACTGCCGCACGGCCTCGTAGAAATCGGTCCAATCACGCAGCGCTCGTTCGTAGTCTGATGCAGAGAGCGATCGCGCCCACTCCAGCATCGGGATGCGCTCGGGATCGATCAGATCGCGCACCTCATCGAAGTTATCCAGATTGTTCTTCAGCTGCGACATCGAGAAGACGACTTGCATGATC
>CAYNTE010000061.1:13986-17436 GCA_964399615.1 uncultured Thermomicrobiales bacterium | reverse complement strand
ACGATCTAGCGGAGGACGATCTCAAGAAATTCTCCAGCAGCGGTCGGGCGCTCTAGCAAGATTACACACCACAGTGTGAGCCGCACGCTGACGTAGGTGCCAACCATCAGCAAGAGGGCCGTCTGGGGCAGGAGATCCCTAGATCATCCAACCCCCAAGCGGCCCGCATTCAAATCGACAACTTGTTACCGCCCCAGCTCAACCCCACTCCCAACCGCACAGCTCACGCCCGTGCCGGCCATAGCGCAGTAGCCGTGGGGGACTTTGTGGAGGTATTGCTGGTGCTCGGGTTCGGCGGGGTAGAAGGGGCCAGCAGGGGCGATTTCGGTGGCGATGTCGCCGTGGCCAGCATCGTGCAGACTCTGTTGGTAGCTCTGGCGGGTCTCTTCGGCAGCTTGGCGCTGTTGCTCATTGAGATAGTAGATGGCCGACCGGTATTGGGTGCCGATGTCGTTGCCCTGACGCATCTGCTGGGTTGGGTTGTGCGATTCCCAGAAGGTCTTCAGTAGATCGGCATAGCTAAGCTTCTCGGGGTCGAAGACGATGCGCACCACTTCGGCATGACCCGTCTTGCCCGTGCAAACCTCGCGATAGGTCGGGTTCGGCGTGAATCCGCCGGCGTAGCCTGCCGCAGTGGAGTAGACGCCTTCCATCTGCCAGAACATGCGCTCTGGCCCCCAGAAGCAGCCCATCCCGAAGATGGCTTCTTCTAATCCGTCCGGGAATGGCGGCTGCAACGGCGTACCCAACACCGCATGCCGCTCCGGCACCACATAGGCCGGCTCGTTTCGCCCTGCCAGCGCCTCGTCAGCTGTAATCATCTTGGACTTGGCTCGATTGAATAGCATCATGTTCTCCTGTGAAGTATTGTGAAACAAATAGGCTAGGACACTCGATGATACCCCACGCGAGGGTCGCCAGGGGGTGCATCAGCTCAGTGCGCTACGCTGCACAGACTGCTGGCGGGGATCAAGGAAGTCTCGGAGTCCATCGCCTATGAGGTTGAAGCTCAGTGAGAGCAGTGCCACGAAGATTCCTGGGAAAATAGAAGTGTGGGAAGCCACGCGAAGAAACTCGCGCCCCTCCGCCAGCAAGTTCCCCCAACTCGGTGTCGGTGGCTGGACGCCAAGACCAAGGAAGCCGAAGGCGGCTTCGAGAATTACCGCCTGGGCCAGACTTACTGTCGCCATAACGATGAGCGAGGGTAGTGCGTTTGGCAGTACGTGCCGAACGATGACACGACCATTATTCGCTCCAATAGCCCTGGACGCTTCCACGAACTCATAGTTCTTTACAACCAATGTATCTGCACGGACCACGCGAATCAGGGTCGGCAGGCGAACTATCGCAATCACCAGAATGATGTTCAGCAGACTGGCACCGAATGCAGCGACCAGGCCAATACCGAGCAGGATCGATGGGAACGCCATCAAGATATCGGTGACCCGCATCACGATGTGATCCCAGAGACCTCCGAAATAGCCGGAGATCAGCCCTAGTGCGAGACCCAGCACCGTCGCAATGCTGATCGAGAAAACGGCTACTGCGATCGATGACCGCGCGCCATAGATGATCCGGCTGAAGAGATCTCGTCCATATTGATCTGTACCAAACAGATGCTCGGCGGTCGGCGACTGCAACCTGTCCCCGACGCTGATCGCATAGGGATCCTGGAGTCCCAGCACTGGTGCGGCAATTGCAAGCAAAACGAGAACCAGGAATATTGCAAACCCAACGATGCTGGGGCCGCCAACTCTCCGGACACCCCGCCAGAAGCGAAAAGAGCGAGACGGTTTCACATTCTGTTCTTGCCAGGCTTCAGCGACTTCCATTTCGAGCGTCAGCCACCCTCACCTTCCAGCACTAGTCATATTGGATGCGGGGATCCATGTAGGCGTACGCCAGATCAATGAGCAGATTCACGAGAGAATACATCACAGCGACGATCAATATGACCCCTTGGATCATCGGGTAATCCTGCCGGCGTATTGACTCATAGCCGAGCCGCCCAATACCTGGCCAGCGAAAAATCGTTTCGATCAATACCGTTCCGCTCAGCAGATAGGCGAATTGGAGTCCTAGCACCGTGACGACAGGGATCATCGATGTTCTGAGTGCATGCCGGAGCAAGACCGTTTGCTCGGACAACCCCTTTGCGCGTGCCGTTCGGATGTAATCCGTACCGAGTACCTCAAGAAGGCTGTATCTGGTGATACGCACTAGCGGCGCGAGCAGGCTGAATGCCAGAGCGCTGACTGGCATTATCGCGTGCGACCACCACTCCCAGGCAGGCCGCAGATCAGCCGTAAAGATACGCAGTGTGCTCTCGGCCAAGCCGACGTCGGCCCTGTTGCCGGTGGGTAACCAGCCAAGCTGTACCGAAAAGACCATGATCATCATGAGGGCGATCCAGAACGAAGGCACCGAGACGCTCAGCGATGCGACCACCAAACTGAAGCGATCGATCAAGCTATCGCGGAACACGGCGGCAAGGACTCCCAGCGGCAGTGAAACGAGAAGTGCGAGCACAACTGCCGCTGCAGCCAGCTGCAGCGTTGCGGGCAGCCGAAACACGATGGCATCCAATACCGGCGTGCCCTCGATCAGGCTATTTCCGAAATCTCCAGATCCAATTCGTTCCAGCCAACGAACGTATTGAACTGGAAGCGGATCATTCAGGCCCAGCTGCTCTCGTAGACGATCCATCTCCTCGGCCGCGGCACCGCGACCGACAGACGTCTGATCGCCAAACATGATCAACACTGGATCGCCCGGGATCATGTGCATCATCACAAAGACGACGATCGAGATCCCGATCACCACTGGGACGATCATGAGCAAGCGCCGGATTACATAGCGAAACATCGCTGTCTCATTCTTAAGATGATCACTGTCTCTAGCCCGCTATCTCATCCTTTTGGGCCTGATCGATCCACGTACGATCGAGCTGCATGTAGCTGTACCAAGGGTTAATCTCAAAGCCCTTGACGTACGCCCAGTGGAGCGCGGGAATGTCCTGGTCGTTAACAAAGATCATCGGCGAGTCTTCGAGAATGATCGTGATCACTTCGTCGTAGATCTCTTTGCGCTTGCCTGTGTCGAGTGTTCGCCGGCCCTCTTCAAGCAGCTCATCGACACGTTCATTCTTGTAGAGCATGTGGTTGTCTGAGCCTTCGCTGTGGAAGAGGGTGTAGAGCGCTGCATCTGGACCGAGGCCACCAGTTGCTGAGTTGAAGATGTCGCATGATGGTTCGGGCTGATAGCACTTCGCTCGCACGATTGTCCAATCCTCAACCGCCAGCTCCTCATCGAATCCGAGCGCCTTCAGCATTTCGTACGAAAGCTCTCCAACCGCCTGATAATCGGGATAGGTGAACGTTTGGAGGGCAAACGCTACTTCCGCTGGATCTACGCCGGATTCCTCCAGAAGCTGCTGTGCTTTCTCTGGGT
>CAYNTE010000061.1:0-13976 GCA_964399615.1 uncultured Thermomicrobiales bacterium | reverse complement strand
TTGTATTCATAGTATGGAAGATCGGGATTGAAATACGGTGATACAGGCTGGATCGGGCCTTTGCCCGGAGTACCGTAGCCAAGCACGTCGGTGATTGCCTGGCGATCAATCGCGTAGGCGAGCGCCTGCCGCACCTTCTGATTCTTGAACGCTTCGACTCTCTCGAGATTGAGTGAGATGAAGTGGTAGTAGATGAATTGTTCAAACTGCAACACAAATCGTGGATCTGACTGCAGACGTTCGACGTGCTCCGGTGGAACATTACGTTGCCAGAGGTCAAGCTCAGCAGCTTCGAATGCTGCAAGTCGAACTGAATCCTCCGAGATTGGTTCGACAATCACCTCGTCGAGGTAGGGCAGCGGTGCGTTCCAATAGTCTTCAAACCGCTCAAGCACAACGCGTGTCTCAGGAACCCACTCCACGAACTTGAATGGGCCGGAGCCCACCGGTTTGACATTGAACTCTTCATCACCGACCTCTTGCACATACTTGCTCGGGACGATCCCCATCCCGCTGACCTTATCGATGAACTCAGCGTCGGGTCCGGAGAGTTTGAACGTTACCGTGTAATCATCGACTTTAACGATCTCGTCAATGCCTCTAAACTCGCCGGCTGTGGAGGATTCAAAGTCTGGATCGAGCATTGACTCGTACGTAAAGACAACATCATCGGCCGTGAAGTCGTCGCCATTGTGGAACTTCACGCCCTCTCTCAGCGAGAACGTGAACTCTGTTGCATCTTCGTTGCCCTTCCACTCTGTGGCCAGGTCGGGCTGGAATGAGAGGTCAGTCTCCAGCCGGACGAGAGGGTGGAAGACAAGCTCGGTGACGGTGAGTGTCGGATTATCCGTTCGCACGCGGATGTCGAAACCGATAACGTCAGCTGGGATTGCGACGCGCAGCGTTCCCCCAGATTGAGGTTCTCCCTCACCTGACGACGCTGCTTCTTCAGTGCCTTCCTCTGCTTCTGTCTCTTCGGAAGCGGCTGGGCTCTCTTGATCTTCAGTTTCAGTCGTCGATGCTTCTGTAGAAGTCGCATCCTCTTCGGTAGCTTGATCGTCCTGCTGGCCAGCGGAGTTGTTGGTTTCCGCCTCATCATCGTCATCATCATCCCCGCCACAGGCGGCAAGTAGTGATGAAGACATCGCCACACTCAGCCCTAGCGCAGCTCCACGAGTTAAAACACCACGCCGAGTCAGATAGTGGTTTCGAACGCGCTCAAATGCGGTGATCGTCGTTTCCTCGTCCATCTATCCCTCCTCCATTCGATTCCCCCGTGGTGCTGCATGTTCTCGAAGTCAACTGGAGTAATCTCCTGAGCACTTCACAGCAATTGGGAGCATCCATAGTCCACGGATCCACTTACTCGCACCTCGCACCCAAGAACAGCTAGGCGTCCCATACGGCTCTGAAAACCCGAACCCAATTTCCGCCGAGAATTTTCTTGACATCTTGCTCGTTGTAACCACGTTCCAGGAGTCGCTTCGTAAGATTCTGGAACGTGCGAGGGGTCCTGATACCTTCCGGATAGTAATATGGAGGTGGCGGGTAGCTATCCGCCTGCCATCGCCCCTTTGCTACGTTGCCTTGGTAGCGTCTTTCAGCCGTAGCTTGGTCGGCAACACCGACTTGGCCGGTGAAATAATCCAGCGCTAAGCCAACGTGGTCGATACCAACCAGCTCCACGACATAATCAATGTGGTTGATGAAGTCATCTAGTGTGGGCTTCGGCGAGTCTCCGACAAAGGCGGGGAAGCCGACCATGCCGACCAAGCCGCCTGTCGCAGCCGCAGCTTTGATCTGATCGTCGGTGATCGTGCGGCGCGAATCCTTGATCGCCTTCGGATTGGAGTGGGAGAAGACGACTGGCGCGCTAGAAGTCTCAATCGCCTCCATCGTCGTGCGATACCCAGTGTGGGTACAGTCCACCACAATCTTCTCTGCGTTCAGCCGCTTGATCAGGTTGACGCCGAAGTTGCTCAAGCCACAATCTGTACGCTCCTCGCAGCCATCCCCAACGCGATTCTTCACGTTGTATGCCAGCTGAATCATTCGGACGCCCAGCTTCTGATAGGCAGAGACGAGATCGAGGTCATCTTCTATCGGCTCTGTCCCTTGAAAGTGGAAGATGATCCCAAGCGTGCCTTCGTCTTTGGCTGCCTGGATATCATCTGCTGATTTCACAAGTCGAAACCGGTCATCGCGTTCGATGAGGTTGATCCACCGACCAAGATTCCTCAATGTTGCGCCCGCGAGCTCGCTTCCCCCGACGGTAGGCGCCGCAGCAGTGAACCCACCCTCAATCCACCAGTCGGCATAAGATGTCTCATTCAACAGTGGACACGTCGCATCGATAACGATGGCCTCGTTATGGATGCGCAGTTGCTCCTCGGTCAAATCAACGGTCTCGTGTTCTACAGACATTCAGCCCCTTCTCCCTCAGGCCACTTGCCCTCTTCGCGCACCAGGGACCGCTACATGTGACACCGAACCTGTCGTTCGATGATCAGCATTCGTGCCCCCGCCTCCGCGTTTTGGTGCCGTCTACCGCTCTTTGCCCCATCGACAAGGGGTCCGCGTGAAAGGTTCGACGGTCTGGAACTGCGTTCGTTGCCCGATATCTACTGCCACATGTTACGATTCATGTAATGTATAGTATGTCACACCTCACATGTCAAGAACGGCCGAAGCCGGCACGTTGACCCAGCGATCGCGGCACTTGTGCATATCGATATCAATAGGGAAGCGTCACGATAAAGGAGCATTTCGTGTGCGAGCAGCGACCGTCAACCGGGCCCGACGGCCAGAGAGCCCAAGCTCGCCCTGACTTCCCCGCTCAGCTCCCAAGCCTCGAGCGCACGAGCTTGCGTGGTGAAGCAACCCGTGTGATCCGTGCTCAGATCGCTTCGGGTGCACTCTCCCCAGATCAGCTCTACGTGATCGGAGATATAGCCCGGCAATTCGGGGTTTCGTCCACTCCTGTTCGGGAGGCACTTATTGATTTGCAAAATCAGGGGCTTGTGGAAATTGTCAGGAACCGTGGATTCAGAGTTCGAGCACTCGAAGATCAGGATCTCAATCAGATTGTCGAGATCCGTCTTCTGCTCGAAGTGCCCATCATCGGCCAACTGGCGTCGCTCTCACCACCGCCGAATCTGGATGCACTCAGACCCGTAACGAGGGACATAGAGTCTGCTGCCGCCTATGGGGATCTCGTCAAATTCTTATCCCTGGATCGCGATTTTCACCTGGAGCTGCTCAGCTTGCACAACAATCCGCGCCTGGTCGAAATTGTCGAGGGGCTTCGCGATCAAACACGACTGCTCGGGCTGTGGGAGATCGTTGGCACCGATGATCTGGTTGCATCAGCTATGGAGCATGACCTAATTCTTGACGCGATATCAGCCGGTGATGCCAGACAGGCCCAACTCTTGATGAGACGCCACCTTGAGCACGTGCGAGGCCTGTGGGCGGGACAAGGCGAAGATCCGGAAGAATAGGCCGTCTCAATAAGTCGCAGCACACATGCGCACCGGTGTACCATGCGCTCTCGGGGATCGACGCTTTGACTCGACACTACCTGATACATATGATCCAATTGGCCCACAAATCGGCAAGCGACCCGCATATCATCTACGAAGGTATCATCATGTCAACGCGAATCCGTGCAACCTATGACGGTGAAGTCTTGCGGCTTGACGAGCCACTCGATCTAGCTGCGAACACGAGGGTCACGATTACAATCGAAGAGCAGAATGGGCAAAACGGCAAGCCAACCTCCTTCATTGAGACGGCTCGCGCGCTCCGGCTTCGAGGACCATCTGATTGGTCTGAGCGGCTAGACGATTACCTGTATGATCTGGATTCCCGTGTCGACGAATAGCGTATTTCTCGACACGGCATACGCTATAGCGCTCGCCTCCATCACGGATCAGCATCACGATCGTGCGCTTGAGGTTGCTGACTGGATTGACGCTCAACGTATTCCGCTGATAACCACCCGAGCCGTGGTCATTGAGATTGGCAACGCACTCGCAAAGCTACGCTATCGTGCCGAGGCTGTGCAATTACTCAATGCGTTGGAACGCGACATAAGCGTAGAAATCATCGCGTTGTCAGAACCACTCTATGCCCAAGCGCTCCTGTTCTTTGAATCTCGGCAGGATAAAGAGTGGGGTCTGACCGACTGCATCTCATTCGTCGTCATGCAGCAACGCGGAATAGTTGACGCACTCACTGCAGATTCACACTTCCAGCAAGCCGGATTCAACGCATTGCTCCTGCAAAGACCTTGATTTGGTTACAAGCCACTTCACGCCTTACGTCCGTTGGACCTTCTTCTTATTACTCACATAATCCACCAGCAAGTACTCGCCGAGGCGGTCGGGGGTGGCGAAGAAGGCGCGGCCCTTGTTGATCTTGGCGATCTCGCTGACGAAGCCGGACATGTAGGGGCTGCGGTCCATCATGAAGGTGTTGATGATGATGCGCTCACGCGTGCAGCGCACCACTTCCTTCAGGGTCTCCTGCAACGTTCGCCAAGTCGGCGGGTAGTTGAAGTGCACCTCGCCGAATTCATCGAAGTGCGCGGTCGGCTCGCCGTCGGTGATCACGATGATCTGCTTGGTGCCGCCCTTCTGTCGACCCAGGAACTGCCGCGCCAGCATCAGACCATGCTGCATGTTGGTGCCGTAGTTGTATTCGTCCCAATTGATCGTCGGCAGGTCAGTCGGCTTCAGCTCGGTGGCGATGTAGGAGAAGCCGATGATCTTGAGCGCATCACGCGGATACTGCCCACGAATCAGCGTATCGAGCGCCAGCGCCACCTTCTTGGCCGCCGTGAAGCAGCCGTTGTAGAGCATCGAACGGCTCATATCGACCATCAGCACGGTCGATGTGCGCGTGTTCTGCTCGGTGCGATAGACCTCGAAATCTTCGGGGCTGAGATGCACCGGGCTGCCCGGTCCCTCGCGCATCACGGCGTTGCGCAGCGTCTGCGGCAGATCGAGCAGGAAAGGATCGCCGAATTCGTAGGGCTTGTCCTCGTCGATGCGCTCGACGCCGAAGCCACTGCGCTCGGTCTCGTGCTGGCCCAGCCGGTCCTGCTGCAGGTGCTGGAAGATGTCGTTGAGTGCCTTCTGACCGATCTTGCGGATGCCGTGGGATGTCAGCTCGTAGCCGCGGCGCGTGCGACGGATGTAGCCGGCGTCCTCCAGCATCTTGTTGATCTGCTTGAGCTGGTCGAGATCGTGCTGGAATTCATCGCCCAGAAGATCGCGCAGCCGCTCGTCGTCGATGTTCTCGAGATCGCGCCAGTCGCGGACGCCGCGTAGCTGATCCTCAAAGTCGCTCATCTCCTGGAGGTTGTCCATCAGCCGCAGCGCTTCGGCCAAGCTTAGCTCCTCGCCGCCGTCGAACTGATACTGCTGAGCATAGGGATTCTCGGGCATCATCTGGCCGAGATTCTGAGCCAGACGCTCCATCTGCTCCTGCACGCCGGGATCGTTCATGACCGACTGCATGGCGTTCCAGAGCTCCATGCGCTGCTCCGGCGTCATCGAATCGAGCAGCGATTGCATGCCGGCCATCTGCTGGGCCATGTGGTCCATCAGCTCCTCCAGCGAGTTGATGTCCTCGCCGCCGAAGTAGTGGCCGTGCTTGTGCATGAACTGCTCGAAATTCGGATCCAGGCCGTTCTGACGATCTTCCAGCATCTGGTTCAGATCGCTGAGCATGTTCTGCAGGCCCTGCATATCCTGGGCGGTCATGTTCTGCATCGATTGCTGCATGCCTTGGAAGACGTTGTTCAGCACTTGTTGCTGCAGCTGTTCCATCAGCTCCTGGAACTTCTGGCGCGCCTCGCTATCCATGAATTCGTAGTCGTGCAATTCACGAATCTGGCCTGCCGGGTCGTCGGGGAGATGCTGGAGCTGATCGAGCTTGCGCTGCGCCATCTTCTCCAGCATCTCTTGCATCGCCTTGGCCTGCTCGGGGTCGAATTCACCCGTATCACCAGCCTCTTGCGATCCCTCTTGCGGCCCTGATTGCTGCTGGCCCTGCTGCCCCTGCTGGTCTCCAGCCTGCTGTTGCCCGGTGCGCTGGCGACCCTGCTCAACGCGTTCCTGAATGCCCTCGCGCTCCAGCCGGGTGATCTCTTCCAGACGCTCCTTGATGTCCTCCATCACCGAGCCGAGGTCGTAGCGCTGCGTCTGCTCTTGTCGCATCTGCTTCAGACGCTCCATCAGATCGCGAATGCCGGGCATCTGCCGCCCATCATCGGCATCCATCCCCCAGCGGAAGAGGCGCTGGAGCGCGCGACGCAGATCTCCGTCGGAGAGCAGGTCGTCGGAGATCGCTTCCATGATGTCATCGGCCGTGAAGTCGCTGACATTCTGGCTGCCATCCCAACGCGAATAACGGTGGGTAAATCGATCGTGTGGTTCCTGGGAGAAGGCGTAGCTCATAACGATCTCGCTTCCCGAGCTATGTGATTGACGTGCGCTAGCTTTGGTAACGCACCGGGCCGCCGGGGGTCAGTCCAACGTCGTCCTTGTTCAGCTTGCGATTGAGGTGCAGCCCTTCGAGGATGAACTCGATTCCAGCCGCCACACTACCGGGATGACCGTTTACCTCCAGCTTGTTCAATGCCTCGCGCATGCCCTCCATATGCGATACCTGGTGGACATACTCCATCGCCGACATGTCGTCGGCCACTTCCACGGTCAGGCCGTTCTCGAACGAGAGAATCAGATCGGCAAAGTCGCGCACCGAGTAATAGCGGTTGAAGGTGTTGACGATCGCGCCCTGGATCAGCTTCTCGATGATGCGCTCCTCTTGCGTGTCGCCCATCGTCTCCAGCTCGATCTTGCCGGTCGTCGAGGCCAGCACGGCACGTAGGTCGGAAACCCGCGGCGTCGCTTCCTTCTCATCCAGCCGGATCGAACGCTTCAACGCATTCGAGATGACGTTCTCATAATTGCTAATCGACATGCGCACCGAGACGCCGGATCGCTGGCTGATGTCGTGGCTGCGACGCGCCAGATGGGTGAGATCGGCGATGATCTCCTTCATGAAGCGCGGCACCACCACCTTGATGCCCTCGGTCTCGAACGCGGTGAACTCCTGCTCCATAATCCCGATTTCCAGATCGGTCGTCTGCGGATAGTGAGTCCGGATCTGGGACCCGTAGCGGTCCTTCAGTGGGGTGATGATGCGTCCGCGGTTGGTGTAATCCTCTGGGTTAGCGCTGGCCACCAGATAGACATCGAGTGGCAGTCGCACGCGATAGCCACGAATCTGAACATCGCGCTCTTCCATAATATTGAGCAGACCCACCTGGATGCGCTCGGCCAGGTCGGGCAGCTCATTGATGATGAAGATGCCGCGGTTGGTGCGCGGCAGCAGACCGTAGTGAATCGTCAGCTCGTCCGAGAGATAGCGTCCCTCAGCCACCTTAATGGGGTCGACCTCACCGATCAGGTCGGCAATCGTCGTATCGGGCGTCGCTAGCTTTTCAGAAAGCCTGTCGTCCCGATGCACCCAGTCGATCGGCGTGTCGTCGCCTTGCTCTTCGATCAGTGTGCGTGCCGCCAGCGAGATGGGCGCGAGCGGGTCGTCATTGATCTCGCTGCCGGCGACGACTGGAATCCACTCATCGAGCAAGTTGGTCAGGCTGCGTGCCATGCGTGTCTTGGCCTGGCCGCGCTCGCCCAGGAAGATGATGTCCTGGCCAGAGAGAATTGCGTTCTCAATCTGTGGGATCACCGTCTTGTCATAACCCACGATGCCAGTGAAGATCGGCTCCTGGCCCTTGAGTTTCGCGATCATGTTGCGGCGCATCTCCTCACGGACAGGAGTGATGCTATAGCCGCTCTCACGCAGCTCCCCGAGGGTTGAAGGTCGGTTGTTCGTCATTGAGCCGTGGCCTTTCGCTACTTAGGGTCAACAATCGTGCGCCAGGTCGCGCCGTTTCAAGATCGATTCCGTTGGTAAATCTGCCGGACGCGGTCGGCGACGCCGAAGAGAAGAGGTGCGGAGGACGAGATCAGGTCTCGGTCATCAGGCTGGCCAGCACACCGGGCTTACCAGCTATAACTCCATCATCATTGCACCGTAATCCTACCGGCCTCTGCCTATCTGTCAAGGAGGGGTCGCAACTCGCCCGGTGCGAACACGGCACATAGATATCGCAGAGACCCGGTGCAAAATAGCGGACCAGCGCCCCGAGCCGAAGCCCGCAGCGCTGGTCGATCTTGCCAACTGCTTGCCGTCCTATTGCCGCGTACCGGCGAATGACGGCTGTATCACTCAGCGACGATAGGTAGGGAGAGATGCCATCAATGGCATCTCTCCCCATCATTCACGTTACATTCTCCGTTCTCGCTGGCGGGCATTGACGTAGTACCCAGCCACGATCAAACTGACTGCCACCAGCAGCGTCGCGATCATTCCAGCAACGAATCGCCAGTTCGAACCAGTCTTCTGCACGACATCACCTGCGGTGTCAACGATAGTACTCGCCGCGTTGTTGATGTGTGATGTCACACCAGTATTCGGTGGGAGCTGCGGGTAGTTCGGCGGCCCGCCGTTGTCATCCCCGGAGCCATCGTCACCACCAGTGCCATCATCACCACCAGTGCCATCATCAGGCGGAGTCGTCGTGACGACCTCGGTGTCGGATCCACTTGGATCATCCACGCCATCAGGCGCGTCTGCTGTTACCGATGCGATGTTCACCACTTGGCCTGCGGCGGCATCGGCATCAGTCACGGTGTATTCACCCGTACAGATGATGGATTCACCAGGCTCGAGCGTCTGATCATCTGGACACTCCAGATCCGGCAGGAGCGGATCGCTCACCACCACATCAGTAACAGTCACGGTGCCATCGTTGATGACCTCGATCTGATAGCTGATGACGTCACCAGCGTCCACCGAAGCGTCATGCTCTGACGACTTGTTGATCACCAGGCTTGCTTCTGGTACATCCGGAATCTTGAGTTCATCGGTAGATTCGACTTCTTCACCGTCCGGATCCTCACCAGTGACTGTGGCCGTGTTGACAACCACGCCATCGCTGGCTTCTGTCTCCGACACGGTGTATGAGCCCGTGCAGACCATTGTCTCGCCAGGATCGAGCGTTGTATCAGGGCACGTCACGTTGGCGATCAATGGATCGTTGACGGTCACATTCGTCAGCGTCACATCACCTGTGTTGGTAACGATGAAGCTGTACTCGATCACATCACCAGGCTCCACCGTCTCCTGCTGTTCGGCGACCTTATCGATCTTGATGCCGGGGTTACCCTGATCCACTGGTGGGGGCGGCGGTTCTTCACCGTCATTCGGCACCGTTACTTCGTCATCATCATCCACTGGGTCGCCGTCCGGATCCTCACCGGTGACGGTCGCATGATTGGTCACTTCGCCTTCAGCTTCATCAGTAGCCGTCACGGTGTAGGAGCCGGTGCATACCATCTCAGTGTCTGGGAGCAGTTCGGTGGCTGGACAGCTGACATCCGGGATCAACGGATCATCGACCGTGATATTGGTCAAGATCACATCTCCGGTGTTGCTGATCACGAACTGGTAGTCGATCACATCGCCTTCGACCACGTCATCGACTTGTTCAGCGATCTTGTCCATCTCGATACCGGGGTTATTTTGCTCCACTGGTGGGGGTGGTGGTGGTTCCTCGCCGTCCACCGGCACCGTTATTTCGTCATCATCGTCAACGGGGTCGCCGTCCGGATCATCGCCAGTCACCGTTGCACGATTGACGACCTCACCACGCTCGACATCTGCCTCGAGAACCGTGTAGGAACCCGTGCAAGTCATGGCTCTGCTTGGGGCAAGTGTCGTGCTTGGGCAGCTCACGTTCGGGATCAGTGGATCATTGACCGTGATGTTGGTCAAGGGCACATCACCCGTGTTGGTGACCACGAATCGGTAGTCGATCGTGTCGCCCAGATCCAGGTCACTGGTCTGATCAGCGATCTTGTCGACGTCGATGCTGGGATTGTTTCGATCTACCGGCGGTGGCGGTTCATCGCCATCGTACGGCACTGTTATTTCGTCATCATCATCGACTGGATCACCTTCAGGATCATCACCGGTGACCGTCGCATGATTGGTCACTTCGCCAGCAGTTTCATCAACTAGCGTCACCATGTAGGAACCGGTGCATGTCATGGATTCA
This sequence comes from uncultured Thermomicrobiales bacterium, assembly GCA_964399615.1. GTDB lineage: Bacteria > Chloroflexota > Chloroflexia > Thermomicrobiales > CFX8 > CAYNTE01. The sequence goes on along the minus strand of CAYNTE010000061.1, from coordinate 3,778 downwards.
TCGGGATCGAGTTCAGTAGTTGGGCAGTCAACATCTGGGATCAGTGGGTCGTCGACCGAGATGTTCGTCAAGGTGACGTTGCCGGTGTTGGTAACGATCAACTGGTAGTCGATCACATCACCTTCGGCCACGTCATCGACCTGCTCCGCGATCTTGTCGATCTCGATATCCGGTAGACGCTCGATCGGAACTCGCTCGTTGTCGGTGTCATCTACCTCGTCACCATCCGGGTCTTCACCCGTCACGGTGGCAACATTGACGACTTCACCACGATCGATATCCGCCTGTCTCACCGTATAGGTACCGGTGCAGGTTGTCGACTCCCCTGGATCAAGCTCAGTCACGAGACAGCTAACATCCGGAATCAGGTCATCTTCAACCGCGATGTCCGTCAGCGTCACATTCCCTGTGTTGACCACCAGGTACTGGTATTCGATGGTGTCGTTTACCTCGAGCTCCGCCCCGCTCTCAGTCATCTTGTCGAGGGAGATCCGAGGTATCTGCTGGTTTGGCACACGCTCATCATCGTCATCCTCGACGGGTGTTCCGTCAGGATCATCACCTGTCACGGTGGCAACGTTCACGATCTCACCATTGTTGAAGTCAACCTGCGTCACGGTGTACTCGCCCGTGCATAGGGTCGTTTCGCCCGGATCGAGCTCGGTCAGCGGACACGTGACGACATCGATGAGGTCATCCTCAACCGTGATATTGGTCAAGGTGACGTTGCCCGTATTGGTCACCTCGTAGTAGTAGGTGATGACATCGTTCACCTCAAGCTCAGTGGTCGCCTCAGCGTACTTGTCAACGTTGATGCCGGGCACCTGCTCGTTTGGCACGCGCTCGTCGTCATCGTCATCGACGGGGGTACCGTCGGGGTCGTCGCCAGTGACCGTGGCAACATTCACGATCTCACCATTATTGAAGTCAGCCTGCATCACGGTGTACTCACCGAGACACGTCATCGAACTCCCCGCTGGTAGTGACGTTAGCGGACAGATGATCGGGCCGATCACGTCATCATCAAGTGAGATATTGGTCAGCGGCACATCGCCGGTGTTCTTGACAAAGTAGAAGTATTCGATTGTGTCACCGACCCGCAGATCGCTGATCTGCTCAGCCACCTTGTCTACCAGGATGCTTGGGTGCGGAACGTCCGTCGTCTCATCGTCGTCATTATTCTCTTCGTCAGGATCATCGGTATCCGAGTCAACCGTTGCACTGTTGACCAGCTCACCGGTTGCTTCGCCGACCGTTACGGTGATCAGAATCGGCGGTGCGAAGCCGAAGGGAAGATCATCCCTCGTACACTCGACCGAGGTCACTCCATTCACCATGCAGTTCCAGCCATCACCGGTAGCGCTGTCGACGCTGGTGATGCCAGCTGGCAATGTGTCGGTAACGACAACATTTTCTGCACTGTCGGGTCCAGCGTTGTAGACATCGAGCGAGTAGGTGAGTTGTTCGTTCTCACTCACGGTCTCTGCGCTGGCCGTCTTCTCCATGCTCAGATCAGCCGTTGGTGTACGAGCCGCACAGGCCGCACCATCGTTGCTAGTACTGGCCGGGCCATCCGTGATGGTGGCGGCGATCACTGGGTTCGTTGGATCGTCCAGATTGATCTGATGGACGATACCGGCATTGTCATACACGATCAGGTCACCTTGGGCGGTGAACCAGCTCGCACCAAAGCCGGGACCCACAACGGTGAGGTCAGGCACTGCGACATCGGTGACCGTGCCGGTTGTGCCACTCACTGCGATCCGGATGAGCCGACCCTGGTTGCTGACGTGGTAGAGCACACCCGGTTCTGTTGGTCGCTCTGCGAAGTCACTGATACTCAGTTCGCCCGAGAGCTCCCTATCGAGAGTGATGGTCGTGGCGGTCATCGACGCCAGATTGAGCGCGATGATCTGGCCGGGGCCGGATCCTTCACCATGTAGGTAATAGGTCAATCCATCGTTGCTGATGTCGCCGACATGGTAGGCACCCTCAGGCACTCCGGCTGGAATGCCAAGCTCGGTGATTGTTCCTGCAGCATCGACCTGGACCAACCCAATGATTTCTCGTGGGTCATCTCCTTCAGCTGGAGCGACAGCCCAGCCGTAGATCACGTTTTGGGTTGGGTGATAGCCGATGGCATTGATGAAGTACGGGGCGGCTGCACCCGTGATTGCATCGAAGGTATAGGGGAATGCGCTCGTATTGACGCGGTAGAACTGTGCATTGGTTCCAGGAATGTCGAGAGGATTCTGAACGATATAGCCCGCACCGTCACAGACGAATGGCTCATAGTCCAGCTCCTCGACCGGCGTGGTGATTTCGTCATCGTTGTTGTCAAGGTTCGGGTCATTGGTTGAACTCGACACCTCAACGTTGTTGACGAGCGTGCCCCCTGCAAGCGAGGTTGGCACATTAACAGTGATGGTGATAGCCGGAGCTGGGCCAAGCGGAACCTCGTCCGTCGCATCACAGGTCACATCATGGGTCGTTTCGTCGTAGGTGCAAGTCCAATCGTCGCCACCATCGGCGCTGACTTAGACCGCATTGTCAGGTAGCGCGTCGACCACTTGGACATCAGCTGCGCTATCCCGTCCGCTATTGAAGACGTTGACGGTGTAGTCGAACTGGCTGCCGGCCTGAGCGGTATCCGCTTCAGGCTCCTTGGTGACGCTCAGGTCTGCATACGGCTCGTAGGCCGTGCAGGATGCGCCGTCATTGCTAGTACTGGCTGGGCCATTTTCGACAGTAGCAACGATCACCGGATTCGCCGGATCGTCCAGGTCAATCTGATAGACCGTGCCGACATTCGTATAGGCGATGAAGTCACCGCTAGCCGTCATCCAGACTGCGCCAGCGTGGATATCCACATCAGTGGGAGTGACTGAGATTGACTGAACCGTGCCGGTGTTGGCCGCGAGGTTCAATTCGACACGAACTAAACCGCCCGCTGCCGCCGTAGCGTAGAGCACTCCTGGCTCAGTCGGGCTCTCAACGAGGTCGGCAACATCGATGCCGCTTGAGAGAGTGATCACCGTTGACGTCATCGTCGCCAAGTCAACGGCGATGATTTCGTTGTCGGGGATATCCGGGCTTTGCAGGTAGTAGGTCGATCCGTCATTGCTGATCGTCCCGGCATGGGCCACGATATCACCCACGCCTTGTGGGACACCAAACTCCGTGACGTTACCAAGCGCATCGATGCGCACCAGGCCAGCGACGCGATCGGGATCTGCTACCGACCCACTCCAGCCCCAACCATAGAGGACGTTCTCGACTGGGTCATAGCCGAGGGCGTTGATTCGGTACGGCGCAGTCACGCCATCACCAATCGGTTGGAAGGTGAAGGGCAGCTGGTCCGTATTGACCCGGTAGAGTTGCGCATCGAACGCAGGAGTGCTGGTTGGATTCTGGACGATATAGCCGACACCATCACAAACGAATGGCACGTAGTCCAGCGCATCGTTAACCGACACCGTGTAGTCTTCGACTTCGCCCGCCGAGGCAAACCCGGTTGGCGAAGCTGCAGTCGTATCGCCCGGCAAGAGCCGGAATCGGGCAAACGTATCGGCGGTGGTTGTGCCGGCAGGGAAGGTGAGCGTGTAATTCTGCGTGCCCGTCGTTGCCCCCACCGAGACCGTCTGCAGCTCGCCGGCATCAAAGCTCCGGCTGCCGTCCAGGTCGATCCAGCCAGCCAAGGTGGCGTTTTCAGCGGAGTTGTTGGTGGCCGAGATCGTCACCGTGGTCGTGCTGCCGGAGGTCATAACGATCGGGGCTG
>CAYNTE010000060.1:0-17606 GCA_964399615.1 uncultured Thermomicrobiales bacterium | reverse complement strand
CTCAGCAGCACGACACGACTGTCGATGATTTGGCTGATATCAACGGGATTGCCAATCCGGATCTGATCGTTGCGGGCGACCAGCTGCTGATCCCGGTCGAAGGCGCGGGGGATGGCGGTCACGTCTACCTGGTTGAGGACGGTGACACACTCAGCGAGATCGCCCTTGAATTCGGTGTCAGCGTCGACGAGCTCGTCGAGTGGAACAACCTGTCTGATCCGGACTTGATCATTGTCGGTGACAAGCTGGCTGTCCCAGCGGACGATGGCGGATCCGGCACCACGGCCTCGACCCCTGATTCAGGAGTCAAGGAAACGTCGAACGAGGGCACGGACGGAGCCACGGGCGACGACAATACCGGCACATCGGCTGGCAGTGTCAATGACGATACTTCTGAGAACACAGAAGACGAGTCTGGACCAGTCGTGGAGCCGGTCAATAACACCAACACGGATTCCACAGATGAGCCGAGTGGTGATTCCACCGGGTCCACGTCAGATACTCCATCGACCTCTGGTTCCTCGGGTTCCGTGCAGCTCCACCTGGTGAAGGTTGGCGACACGCTGGAGTCGATCGCTGCAGAATACGGCGTCACGGTGGAGCAGATCATTGCGACAAACGCCCTCGGTAGCGCGAGTGTGACGCCAGGCACAATTTTGAAGATTCCGCCGGCTCAGTCGGAAGGTGTTCAGCTGGTCGGGATGCCGACCGCGATTGAGCAGTGGCCGTTGATGAGCGCACTTTCGGCAGCCTCGGTCATCACTTCATACTGGGGTGCGCCGGTGAGCGCTGGAGAACTCCTAGCCAACCTGCCAGCCTCAAGCAACCCGCATCTGGGCTTCCGTGGAGATCCCCATGGCATGTGGGGTATGACGGACGACTATGGCGTCTACAACGAGCCTCTGGCTGACGTTCTAACGTCATATGGCTTCAATGCCGAAGCGTTTTATGCTGATGGTGATGCGTGGGCCCTGACTTCGCGACTGGACAGCGGCGTCCCGATCGTGGTCTGGGTAACCTACAATCTGGAGCCTCAGGAGCGGCAATACGTTGAGGATGATACCGGCGCGTATTCGCTGATTCCTGAGAAGCATGCACTGGCTGTCTATGGCTATGATGACAGTGGAGTCATCGCCGTCGATGTATCCAGCGGCTCAACAGTCCACTACGACTGGGATACGTTCATGAGCTCGTGGAATCTCTTTGACGGCATGGGGCTTGCGATCAGCCTCGACTAGCCTTCTGAAAGCTCTACGAATCGGTCCCCACTTTGCAACGGTTAGGAACCAGCAGAGTGGGGATTGGTATGTATTGATAGGCTTGCTTCGTACGCCGAAGTGCGTCATCCAGCGGTGATCTCGGTGCGTAGGATGAACGAGGGTGTTGATCGAGCAGCACAACGCACTGAAGTCAATCACGATGGAAGCTCATGACCGACGATACACACAATCTCGCCAACCACGACGATGCCGGCGTTGACATCGATCTTGAGGGGTATGCCCTCGGGACAATCGATGAAGATGGCCGTGCTGAGATCGCTCGCCAGCTGGAGCGTGATCCGCAGCTACGGGCCAGGCTTGCTGAGGTCGAAGAGACGGTTGGACAGCTGGGTCTTGGCGTGACAATGCAGCACCCTTCGGAGGGTCTGCGCGATCGCGTGCTTTCGTCCGCAAGGCAAGATGCAGACGGAACCCCTGCGATCACCCGAATCACCAAGGTGAGCCGGTTCTGGCGCGTGGCGGCGGCTGTGCTGGCGGTGATGCTTGTGGCTTCCAGCTTCTATCTCTATGAGCAAGTGGATGACCGCGACCAGCAGATCGCAGCGCTGGAGGCCTCATTAGCAGAGGCGAGAGGCGACGTACCGGCGGACGGCACCAGTTCGGAGGTCGTTCAATTTACGCAACCACTGATCTGGCATCAGCTTGATGCGAAAAATGCAGGTGACGACGTGCGTGCCTATCTCTGTTACACGCAGGATGGACAAATCGGCTACGTGATTCTGTTGGGGATGCCGATGAAATCTGACGACGTGATCCAGGTCTGGTTGAACGATGATGGTGTTCGTGTCTCAGCCGGAATGTTCCGGCCAGATGATGAAGGTCGCGGCTTCCTGTTCTTCCGCGCTCCGGGGGATTCGCTCAAGGCGTTTACGAGTATCGGTCTGACGCTTGAACCACCTGGTGGAAGCGATGAACCGACGTCCGACCCGATGATCACGGGGGACCTGCATTCCTGATGCAATTTGATTTAAGCTGGCCAATGACTCAGTCACTTGGTGCGTGGAGTCTGGTGAAAGTTGGGTCGAAGGAGGCCTACTGTTGCGCTCGTTGAGCTGGTTTGTGCGGTGTGTCCTGGTGCTTGTGCTCGTTGCAACGGTGAGTTGTTCATTTGGGGACGATGACGACGACCCGGAGCCAAATCCACCGACAGTAACATCGACAGAGACTGCAGAGGACGCTCCATCGACGACGCCAACTGCTACTGAGATGCCCTCGCCGTCACCGACGGAGATGGCTACTGCAACGGCTTCGCCAACGGCAACACCGAGCCCGACTGCGACGGCGGTAGTCATTGAGACGCCGTTTGCCGAGACAGTCGCACCGCACACCGTCATCGACAATTACACCTTGCGATTCGAGATGACGACTACGGGGGATAGTCCGGAGACTACTGCGCTGATCAATTACGATCAACAATCCCCGACGCGCTATCACCTGCTGTCGGCCGGCACGAACCCGAATATCTTGCCGCTTGAAGTCTGGATTCTCGACGATCAAGTGTTCACGACGCTGCCCGACGGGACGATCACGGCTGTGCCTGGCGACGTCGACGCTAACCTCTTCCGGCCAGATGAGTACCTTCGTCGCGTGCCGGATCTCTCCGCAGTCGAGCATGCGACGCATATCGGCCGGGAAGAGGTCAATGGCAGACCCGCTCAGCACTTTCAACTGGACGCTGAGGAACTGGACGCTGCCGTCCTCCGCCTACCCACCGATCCAGTCTTGATGGAGGGAACGCTGGAGGTCTGGGTAGACTCGGAGCACAACTTTGTTAGTCAGATAACGGGGACTGTGGAATGGGAAGATGCTGACGGCAATCAGCACTCCACGGAGATGAGCTACCAGATCTCCGAGGTCGGAACGACCCCGGAGATCCAGAGTCCTGCAGGGTGATCAGGCCCGTTGTCTGCGGACCATGCTCCAAACGAAGAGCACAATGATCGCACCGACAATGGCGACGATAAGCGACCAGATGTCAAATCCGACCTCGAAGCCGCCGTCACTGATGAGGCCAACGATGATGCCGCCCACCAGCGCGCCAATAATGCCGACGATGATGTTCTCGTACCAATTCATCGCTTCGTTGCGGCCCATGATCATACTTGCGATCCAGCCAGCAACGCCACCGATGATGATCCAGACAATGATCCCCATCTCCGGCTCCTTTCTTGTAAAGACATCCTTAGTATACAGTGTACGGACGCTAAATCAAGTAGGCCGGTTCGCGCGAATACTTAAGAAGCGTCTACTTCTTACAATGACTTGCGTATGACTAACGTAATGATTGTGATGAATATCACAGAGATGAGATGATGAACAATAGTTCACGACCCATCACCCAACGACGGTTGCAACGCATGGCCGGCGTCCTTGCCCGGCGTCAGCCAGACGTTGCGGTGGTGATAGAGGATGTAACCGACCCGCACAACGTCAGCGCTGTGCTGCGCTCGTGCGACGCGACGGGTGTGGCGTCGGCGCACTTGCTCTATCCGGATGACGAGCCGCCAAAGCTCAGCAAAGGTGTATCGGCGAGCGCGCAACGCTGGCTCGATGTCTACCGTCACGCCACCGTTGATGCGTGTATCGACGCATTGCGAGCTGATGAGCTGCAAATCTATGCCACCTATCTTGGGGAAGGCACCGTTGATCTTTACGAGCTTGATCTGACCAAACCCTGTGCGTTTGTCTTCGGCAACGAACGGCTTGGGGTATCCGATGCTGTGCTTGAGCGCTGCGATGGCAGGGTGAAGATTCCCATGCAGGGTATGGTCGAATCGTTGAATATCTCTGTAGCAGCAGCCGTCACGCTCTATGAGATGTTCCGCCAGCGACACGCCGCGGGGCTGTATGACCGCATGCGCTGGCAGGAGCAGGAGATCCGAGCGCGTCTGCGTGACTGGCTAGCTCGTGAAGGGCGGGACCCAGCGCAAGCTGATGAGGCAGATCTTGGGCTGGAGCTGCCTGCGCCAGTTGATCGCACCAGGAATTCCTAGGCGATTGTTAGTCGTCAGCGTCGATGTGATCGGAAGGGGTCGCGGGCGAAGATGACTTCAGCCCGACGAGCTTCTGGATCCAGCGCACGCCATAGAGCGTAAAGAGCACGATGGCGGTGCCGCCGATGGCAAGGACGAAGAGACCGGTGCCGCTGGCAAGCCCGATACCGGTGGCGGTCCAAATGGCTGCAGCAGTCGTTACACCTTCGACGTGATTCTGCCCTCGGAAGACGATCGCGCCGCCCAGGAAGCCGATACCACCGATTGTTTCGCCAATAATTCGGGTTGGATCGAGACGAATGCCTTCGGTGTCATATTGCAGCTCGTTGACGAGCAAGAGTGCGATGGTCGCGAAGATTGCTGCGCCCATGCTGACGAGCATGGTTGTGCGCAGACCTGCTTCTTTTCCGCTGATCTCGCGCTCCAGGCCGATCGAAGCCCCGAGCACGCCGGCCAGTCCTAGGCGAAATAGTGCATCCCACTCGCTCACGCTGTTCCCCCATCTGTAACGCGGAAATCGGCCTGATACGCGGTGTTTACGCCGGACACGAACGCACAGGAATCGCAAGAGTGAATGGTATAGTCTACCCGCATTCGACGCGTGTTTGCTGATACCGTGGTTGGCTACATGGGGCAGAGTCCAGGGCTAGCGACCGCACTATCGCACCTGACCCGAACTAGACAGAAGGAACGCATGAATATCGCTGAATTGGGCCAGCGCATTCTCGATAATGTCGATCGCGTCATGGTCGGCAAGCGGGATGTCGGCCGGCTGGTTTTGGTGGCGCTGCTATGCGAGGGCCACGTCTTGCTCGATGACGTTCCTGGTGTCGGGAAGACGACGCTGGCGCGTTCGATTGCCCGTTCGATGGGTGGCCAGTTCAAGCGCATTCAATTCACGCCCGATCTGCTGCCGTCCGATGTCTCCGGCATCTCCTACTTCAATCAAAAGGTATCGGAGTTCGAGTTTCGACCAGGGCCGATCTTCACCAACATCTTGCTGGCGGATGAGATCAACCGCGCCACGCCACGCACGCAATCCGCGTTGCTGGAAGCGATGCAGGAGCGCACGGTGACGGTCGAGGGTGAAACACGACCTCTGGCTCGCCCGTTTCTGGTCGTCGCAACCCAGAACCCCGTTGAGCTTGAAGGTACATTTCCATTGCCAGAAGCACAGCTCGATCGCTTCATCCTGAGGATCGCCATCGGCTATCCAGAGGCCGAGGATGAGGAGCAGATTCTGGCTCGCTTCCAGTCATCCGATCCGCTGGAAGAGCTTGAGCCGGTCGTTGAGGCCGAAGCCCTGCAGCAGGCGATCGGGGCGGTGCGTGAGATACATTGCGACCCCGAAGTACGACAGTACATCGTCAGCGTGGTGCGTGCGACTCGTGAGCATGAGGCAGTTGAGCTCGGTGTCAGCCCTCGCGGAAGTTTGGCGTTGTTCCGGGCAAGCCAGGCGCAAGCGGCACTTGCTGGCCGGGCGTATGTTGAGCCCGACGATGTCAAGAGCGTCGCGCCAGCCGTGCTGACTCACCGGGTGATCCTGGGGGCCGAGGCCAGGTTGCGTGGCCGGAGCGCGGAGGACATTGTGCGAGAAGTGCTCAACGCTGCGGAGGCACCTGTCGAGCAGCTGGCAGACTGAGGCGGCATCTGATGATTGCTGAGAAGCTCGGTCAATCACGTTCGACGTTCTTCAATCGAGCCTGGCTCTGGGCCGCAGCGGGGATGATCCTGTTCGGGATGATCTTGCGCGAGCGCTCGCTGTCGCTGCTGGGATTTGTGCCGCTGATCACGGCTGGTGGCGCCTGGCTCTGGGCTCGCTATTCTCTGGATCGGGTCGAATACACTCGCGAGCTTTCGACGGATCGCGCCTTCAGCGGAGATCAGGTCTCCATGAGAGTGTCTGTCGTCAATCGCAAGCTCCTGCCACTGGCCTGGCTGGAGATCGAAGATCAGATGTCGGACCGTCTGCAATCACCCGGCTCAGATGTGATGCCGAGCGGCATGGTCGGTATATCGTTGCTCCGCATCACCACAGCACTGCGCTGGTACGAGCGAGTGACCTGGCATGTGCCCATTGATTGCCCCTCTCGTGGCTATTTCACCATTGGCCCGGCGTCGATGCGATCGTCAGATGCATTTGGTTTCTTCCAGCGCAAGCTCCAGCTCGACGGTGAACTTGCGATCACGGTCTATCCCAAGATCGCGCCACTTGACGCGATTCCGGTACCTGCTCGCCACCTCTTTGGTGATCGCAGCATCCGCCGGCACCTTCTTACAGACCCATCACGCACCATAGGCGTGCGGGATTACCGGCCCGAGGATTCATTTCGATTCGTGCACTGGAAGGCCACAGCGAGAACGCAGCAGCTTCAGACGCGCATCTTCGAGCCGACGACTGCAGTGCAATTCGGGATCTTTCTCAACCTCGATACGTTCGAGCGCTATTGGGAGGGCCTTGACTTCGATCGGGCTGAGGGCGCGATAATTACGGCGGCGACGATCGCGACGCAGGCGATGGAAACTGGCAGCACCGTCGGCATGTACGCCAACGGGATAATTGGCGGATCAGATCAAGCGTTGCGGATTCGACCGGGTCGCAGCCCTGCGCAGCTCGATCAGATCTTGACTGGTCTTGCGAAGCTATCGCCGATCGCCTCGCTGAATTTTCCGCAGATCCTGCGGGCCGAGATGACTCGTTTCCCAACGGGTAGCACCGTCGTGGTGATTACGGCCATCATGACCGAGAGTCTCCGATCTGTGCTGGCGCATTTGGCGGGCCGAAACCACGAAGTCGTGGTCCTGACCGTCGGCGACGTTGCGGTTCCGCCCAGCCCGCGACTTACCGTCTGCCCAATAGATCTCGAGGCGCTCAAACCGTACATCCCGCGCAGCTACCACTATGCAGTCCAGATCGGGGATCAACCGACGATGATGACAGAGCAGGCCGAGACATGACCGGCGTGCGTCGTGAGGTAGAGGAGCCGGCGGTTCCGCTGACGCTCGCTGATCTGGTGCATCAGCTGGACTGGCGCAGTGAGGCGCTCGGCGTGCTGCTGGTGCTGGCTGAATCAGTCATCATCTATGTCCTGGCCGGTGTGGTGCTGGATGCGAATGAGACTGGAGCGACATTCCCCTTCTGGGTTATCGCGATGCTGCTTCTGACGGCGCATATCGTGACGCACCTGCTGGCCGTGGCGCGCGTCTGGAGCCCGGAATTTGAAGTTATCCTGACGTCTGCCATCGTGGTGACGCTCGCCATTGCGATACGCGCCGCGAATTTCCCCCAATATGACCTATTCGACTTTGGATGGCTCCTGGAGGCCGCCAACGGGCTGGCATTCTTCGCCACCGATGCTGTGCGGAACGTCTGGGGCACCGTGGCGCTGGCGATCTTTGCCTGGTGGCGTGGCAGGTCGCGTGAAGATCCATCGATCGATAGCGCCTTCACGATGATGCGTTGGGGGACGCTGGCGTTTATCGTGGCGGTGATCTTCGTGCTCCTCACAGCCTCACAGTCGGCCGAGATTCGCGACCAATTGAGCATTGCGACGCTCGGGTATTTTGCGTTCGCATTGGGATCTGTCGGGCTGGCACGCATGCGTGTTGAGGGTTTCCGGTCGAGCACTGCGCTAGAGGCTGGCTGGCTGAGCGCGTTCGTCGTGCCGATACTGGTGATCGGCTTGGTTGCGGTACTCGGCGCCGGGATCTTCTCGCGACAATTCTTCGACACGCTCGTGTGGATCATCGCACCGCTGCTGTGGCTGCTTGAGATGATCTTCAGGCTGTTAATCCTGATCATTGCGGTGATTGCCTATCTCATCCTCACGCCGATTTTCTGGCTGATCGGCGAACGCGACTTCTTCGCAGAAGCTCCGACTGCCGCTCCGCCGACAGCGACCGAGACCGATCAAGGTCAGTCTGTGTCACAGGCCGTCAATATCCCTGAGCCGCTGCAATACCTGATTGCAGCAATCGTGCTGGTGATTATCATCTCGTTCCTGGTGCGGTTCCTTTATCGCCGCAGAACATCGGTGCAGGCGACGTCGAATGAGGAGCGTGAGTCGGTCTTTGACTGGGATGATCTGTTGCCCTCGCTCGGCGGAAGATTGCGTGGATTGTTCCAGCGGTCCGAGGAAGCAGACCCCTACGCCGAGCTACGCGCCGACCCCCGCTGGCGGCATACGCTGACGATTCGAGAGCGCTATCGCAGCTTGCAATCACTTGGCGCGAAGCTCGAACGCGGGCGCAGATCGGGCCAAACAGCTGAGGATTACCGGCCGCGCATCGGATCGGCCTTTCCGGGAGGCTCGCAAGGGCGGGAAGCTATTGATGAGATGACGGCCATCTATCGCCAGGCCCGCTACTCAGGCGAACCGGCACCGGAGTCGGCTGCGGACCGTATGGTCGATCGCTGGCAGGTCGTTGAGCGTGAAGCTCCTTTAGAGGACGACAGTTGAGTAACCTGGCTGTGCCGCTGCCGCGCGACGCCGCAGCGGGCATCTACGTGCACATTCCGTTTTGCCGCTACATCTGCCCCTACTGTGACTTCAATGTCTATGCCGGCCAGGAGTCATTGATTCCTGCCTATATCGACGCCGTGATCGAGGAGATCGCGCGCTGGGCAGAAGCAGTCCCGGCAGTGAGTGCAACGTCAACGCTCTTTATCGGGGGCGGCACGCCGTCACTGGTCCCGGCTGCGCATCTGGCGCGGGTTGTCGATGCCGCGGCGGAGCACCTGGGATTGCAGGCAGATGCCGAGATCACACTAGAGGCAAACCCAGAGGGCGTTAGTGAGGAATATGCTCGTGAGCTGCTTGAGATCGGCATCAATCGCCTCTCTATCGGCGTGCAGTCGCTGCAGCAGCCCGGCTTGAAGGTGCTGGGTCGCATCCACGGCGCGGCCGGTGCCGAGGCGGCGTTCCAGAACGCTCGGTCCGCACGCCACGCCAATATCAGCCTCGATTTCATCTATGGCTGGCCTGGGCAGTCGATTGCGGAGTGGGAGCAGGACCTGCGATTGGTGATGGGCTGGGAGCCGGATCACCTCTCGCTCTACTCGCTGATTGTCGAGTCTGGAACTCCGATGGCGCTGGCGGTCAAGCGCGGTCAATTGCGGCCGGTCGATGATGACGACGTCGCTGACGAGTTCGAACTTGCCGTCGATCTACTCGCCGCGAACGACTGGCGGCACTATGAGATTTCGAACTGGTGCCGGAGTGACGAGCAGCGCTCTCGCCACAATCAGCTCTACTGGCAGAACGGAAGCTACTACGGCATCGGTGCTGGGGCACACGGTTACATCGCAGGCGAGCGGTATAGCAATGTGCGCTTGCCGTCGACATATATCGACCAGGTCAGATCGGGAGCACTACCGATCCACCAGCGCGAGCGTATTTCGGACGCGACTGAGCTCGGAGAAACGATGATGCTCGGGCTGAGGCTACTGGCCGATGGAGTTAGCAATCAGGATGTCGTCGTGCGGCACGGCGTTTCACTGAATGATGCATACGGCCCGATAATCGAGCGCTTCCTGGGTATGCACTTGCTGGAGTGGCATGGAGACCGGCTGCGACTGACCGAGCGAGGCGCGTTCGTGGCGAACGCGGTATGCGCTGAGTTCTTGCCAGACTCAGAGGATGTCTCCTGACCTGGAGATAATTTTCGAGGTGCTATTGTTGAGCGACGATGATCCAGGGTGAACGGGCCAGGAGCATGGCTCGATCTCAGGCGGGAGCGACGCGTTGGTAGAGGCAGAACGAGAGAAGATGTCGGGCAACCGGAAAGCACGAAGCAACCATTTCAATGTCTCTGACTACCTGGATGAGATCGAGAGCATCAGGGAGCGAGCAGAGACGGATCTCTCAGACGCCGGCGAACAAGCGCTCAAGTTGCTCGATGGATTTTTGGCCGACTATGCCAACAGCCTTGGACTCGATAACGAGCGCCCGAGCATGTATGACTCGATCCAATTTCTGGAGCCTCTCGGCGGACAAGCGCAGAGCATTGCGACTCGCGCTGAACGATATCGAGGAACGCGCAACGCGCTGGCGCACAATGCTGACCTGATGCTGCGACCGAGCGCCGCGACCCGCATTATCGCCAGTATCGAGAAGCTGGTGCGTTCAGCTGCAGAGACGGCTTTTGGGTTGTCCAATCACCCGCCTGCCTGCGTTGGCATGAACGAACTCGCCAGGCAAGCGCGCGACGAGATGATTGAGCGCGGCTACCGGCAATTGGTGGTCGTGAACGACGACTGCAAATTCGTCGATGTGCTGACCTATCGCGACATCGTTGCGGTGGAGGCATTACGCGAGATTGACAAGAACGGCGATGGAACGCTCGTTGGTGATTTGGTGCAGCGTCGCGATTTTCGGGCTGCGGTGCCGGTCGCGCGATCTGCCTCCGTCGGCGAAGTGGCGAACGCGCTATCTGACCAACGGTATGTTGCGGCGGTGGTCACTGAGAATGGTGAATTTGGGGAGGCACCGCTAGGGGTGATCACGCGCGGCGATATTCTGAGAGTTCAATCCTAGGAACGAGTAACGGACGGGAGCCGCATGACGCAGTCCAATCGACCACGCAGACATCCAATTTGGCATCCACCAACAGGAGGACGCGACAACTACCGGCTGAACCGGCGTATCCGTATGGGTTTGCCGACAGAGGACGAGCAGCTCCTTGGCCGTGCCCCGGCCGATCCTGCGGCGTTCCTGGATACCGATCCGTGGCGTGTGATGCGGATCATGGGCGAATTCGTCCTCGGGTTCGACACGCTGGCCGCGGTGAAGCCCGCAGTCACGATCTTCGGCTCGGCACGCGTCACGGAAGAAGATCCGATGTACCAGGCTGCCCGGAAATTGGCGGCGGCTTGCTCCCGAGACGGCTTCTCCATCGTAACGGGCGGCGGACCCGGAATCATGGAGGCCGGTAATCGCGGAGCTGTAGACGCCGGCGGGACGTCGGTGGGCTGCAATATCGAGCTGCCGTTCGAGCAGGGCATGAACGACTATGTGCAGATTGCCGTCGACTTCCACTACTTCTTCGTCCGCAAGGTCATGTTCCTGAAATACGCAGAGGGCTTCGTCATTTTCCCCGGCGGCTTTGGGACGCTGGATGAGCTGTTTGAGACGCTGACACTAGTCCAGACCGGCAAGGTCCACAACTTCCCGATCATCCTCTTCGGGTCGCACTATTGGGACCGAATGGTCGACTGGTTACGGGAGATCATGCTGGAAGAGGGGAAGATCTCACCGGAAGATCTGGACATCTTCATGATCACCGACTCGGTCGATGAGGCGCGGCAAGCGATCATTGATGCCTACCGAGAATCACACCGGCCTCAGCCAAACGACGATCTTCCGTAAGCCGCTAGAGCTGCTCCAGCACGGCTTCTATCTGCTCATCGAGCCCGACACTGGTATCGACCAGGACTTTGTCCTTGCGATAGATCTCGCGCGACGGTCTGAAGGCTTGCCGTTGCTCGCGAAGGAGCTTGAGCCGTTCCTTGGCCGTCTCTTCAGCGCCGTCCTTCTGCTCACGTAACCGCTGCTGGATAATCTCTTCGTCGGTATCGCACTCCACCAGCATAAACTCGGCGTTGTACTTGCGGGCCAGCGTACGGGCATGAACGCGGACTGTGCTGTTGTGGAAGGCGGCGTCGAGGACGACTGAGCGACCGCGCGTCAACCGCTTCTCAGCCTTCTTGAAGAGCTCCTGGTAGGCGGCATCGACGCTCTCGGCCACCTCATCTTCGCCCTCCTCATCAGCACGCGGGAAGTACTCTTGATCGCCTGCGGCATGCAGGTAGTTGATCGAGAGCACGTCGGAGAGCGCCTCAGCGAGCCGGGATTTGCCGGCACCCATAACACCCGACATAATCACCATGATCGGCTGGCGGTCGCCGCGTGAGTAGCGGTGTGCCAGGAAATAGTACCGTCTTGCCCGCCGCATCAGTCGCTGGTGCTCTTCGAGCTGAATGTCGGGCGCGGTTGCGAATTTGCTGTATCGCAAGGCCAAGTCATACGCGCGGAAGCACAGATAGAACTTCAGCACGCTCTCGATCTCGCCACCGGAGAAGTTCTCATACTCCTCGATGAGTTTGTCGGCGAGGTCCGGCGTGCCGAGGCTATCGAAACTAAGCACGAGAGCCGCAATATCGAGCGCCACGTCACCGTAGCGCCGGCGGTCGTTGTACTCGATAGGATCGATAACCTGGATATCATCGAAATCGAAGAAAATATGCGAGCTGTTGAGATCGCCATGTCCATCGCAGATGAAGCCGTGGTCGATGCGAGATTGCAGCAGCGAGCGATGCTCTGAGAGGAACGAGCTTGCGAAGGTGACGATGTCGGTGTAGGCCTGCGCCGAGAAGATCGTCCTGACATAGCGCGCCGATTCTCGCAATCTGCGGTCCCATTGCCTGGCGATAATGTGAGGACGGCTGAAGCTGTTGATAAGCTGCCGGCGCTCAGCATCGCGATGGAAGCTCGCGAGTTTGCGGCCAAGCTGCACCAGCATGGCATCGGTCACCTTGTCGCGTTCGATCAACGACGTCAGGGACTTCTTTTCATCGAGCCGCTTCATCTCGATGACGTAGTCGACGACTTTGCCGCGTCCATTGAATGCGTAGCCGTCCTTGCGCCGGGTGATCTTGTGGACATCGTTGTAAAGATCGGGCGAGAGCCGGCTGGCGAGTTCGACCTCAAGATTGCACATGCGCCGCCGCCGGGCAGGTGTCGAGTAATTCTGGTCCACGAGGCCGAGTGGTTTCTTCAGTTTATAGACCAGGTCGTCCGCGAGAAAGAGCACCGACGAGCTCGTTTGGAGCACTTCAACCTTCTTGGGCTCATGGGGGTAAAAGTCCGGTTCGCTGAGCGCAAGAATGAGCTCTTCGGTATCCGCCATATACTCTCTCCGATCACACGCTCCGCGATCCTCCACCGGTCAGAGTGCAGTCAAAACGGGGCCTCGCGGAAGCGAAACGACACAAAGTTTCATAGTTAAGTATGGCAGATTCAGTCGCGAGGGCCCGATTTTGGCCTATTTACGGTGCTCTCCAGGCATGGTAGGCACGCAGCGCGAGCGCACCGACACCGTAGAGCGCGACTAGCAGTAAGACAATGCCGAATATCGCCGCAGGAATCCCGACAACCGGGCCGACGAGCCGGAGATCGGCGGACGTGAACGAGGCAAGCGCCAGGAAGGTGACACCGCTCAGCGCAATGATCGCAATCAGCTGCAGGATGAACGTGCCAAGAAGTGCAGGGCCGTATGGCTTGCCCGCATCAGGTGCACTCAGATCGCGGTCGAGAATCATGGCGCCAAGACGCGTGCCGACGACGATCGTTCCCAGCAAGATAAGCACTTGTGTCAGGGCGATGGTGGATCCGAAGAGCGGAATGATGAGCAGCGTGAACCAGATGCCGGTGCTGAGAATCGATATCGCGACGATGGCGATGATCGCCGCCAGGATGACGCCGAGAGGATTGTGCGTCAGGAGCGTTGCAGACGAGCGAAGCTGATCGCCACCGACCCCAGCGAAGATAAGCGCTGCAACAAGCGAAAAGATCATCCAGCCAAAGGCGATAGCCAGGAAGATGAGCGCTGCTGCGTAGAGAAGATCGTTGTTGAAGTCGAGCATGTCGCGACTCGTGTCGCCGGTGAAGTCTGCGCCAGTCTCGACGATCAGACGGCTGTCTTCATCGATGTGAATGTTCGCGTTCGTAACCGAGCCATCGCGAAGATTAATATCGGAGTCGAAAGCAAAAACATCGCCATCGACCCGCGCGCCGGAGCGTATTTCGATGTTGGCATCGACGGCGACGATGACCGACTGCACCGCCCCCTCGATGATGACGGTACTGTCGATTACGACGACAGTATCGGATCGTTGTCCTTCAACGAGCACCGCATCGTTGCTGATTGCCAGGAGGAAACCATCATCGTCACGATCGTTGTCTTGCGCAGCCACGGTCGACGGGACGAGAGAAATCAGCACTGCGAGCATGAGCAAGGCAGCCAGTGCCGAGCGCCGTCGGATGATTGATGGCAGCAAATGCATAGAAACCTCCCGTTATCCGTGGATGCGATTCAGAAGAGATCGTACGATGTTTGAAGGTATTTAGGTAGCAAGAGACGATCGGACTTGCCATCTGTCTTACACTTGGTGGGTGATGCACGTTTCAGAACTGGAGTGGTCCGTTACAGGTGTCTGCAGCGTTTGAATCCAATGGAAATCCCCGCCCGTCGGCCCAGATGACTCCGGCAGAGGTCGTCCAGGCTCAACTTGCCCAGGTGACTGAAGAGCCGTGGGATCTAATCGAGCGTCTGAATGATTTCGTCGGCTATGAGTTGCGCCGGCGCATTGCGATGGGCCAGCTCGATTCAACGACGCTTCAGGAAGAGGAAGTCGTCGATCACGCATTTGCCTCAGTATTGACGCGGTTGCGTGAGGGTGTACCAATCCGCAATCTCCACTCATATCTGCGGTCCCGTGCGCAGGAGATGATCCGGCGTGAGGTGCGGCGCTTCGCCATGGAGCAGAAGTTCTCAGTATCGCTCGACCAGGTCCTGGCGGACGATGACGATGGCGAGCCTGTCCGCCTGGCAGATGTCTTGCCCGACACCGAGGCGCGCACGCTCGAAGACACGGCCGTCGATGCCGAGACGCTGCACTTCTTGATCGACTCGCTCTCAGCCTTGCCGGACGCCTGGCGCTCGGTGCTGCTGGAGCGCACCGTCGAGGGCAAGAGTGTCGAGCGTATTGCTGGAGAGCAGGACCTCGATGTCGATGAAGTGCGCCGCATGGTGATCCGCTCGCGCGACTTTCTCCGCGACCGCATGGAACATCTCGTTCAACCCTTTGATCTTGTGGACTAATCTGCATCGTTGCCGATCTGCCGTGGTAGAACAGATCGGGTTTGATGGTGCTCTGGTGAGAGGGGACTGGTAGTGGCGCTGCAGTTCGCAATCGTGGGGCTGCCTCAATCGGGAAAGACCACGGTCTTCAATGCGCTGACTGGCTCGGGCGCCGTCACTGGGGGATTCTCTAGCGCCCAAGATGAGCCGAATCTGGCGACGGTCAAGGTGCCCGACCAACGGCTCGATATCCTGACCGGACTCTTCAACCCACGCCGTACCGTTCCCGCTGACATCCGCTATCTCGATGTAGCTGGAGTGGCCAAGGGGCTGGCGGAGCAAGGCATGGGCGGCAGGCTGCTGGGGTATCTGCAGGAAGCCGATGCGCTGATCCTGGTGGTGCGGGCATTTGAGGACGCCAGCGTTCCTCATCCTGAAGAATCTGTAGATGCTTTGCGTGATCTTGAGACATTGCTACTTGAGCTGAGCTTCTCTGACCTCGGGATCATCGAGCGGCGGCTGACGCGTATCGAGCAAATGCTCGGGAAGCTGCGCGGCCCGGAGCGCGACGCGAATATCCGCGAGCAGGCCGCGCTCGAACGGTGCAGGGCAGCGCTGGAGGATGGCTCGCCGATTCGTGATGTCGATCTCGACGCCGAGGAACGGAAGCTGCTGCGTGGGTTCGGATTTCTGACGCAGAAGCCGCTGCTGGTGCTCTTCAATGTCGGCGACGATCAGCTGGCGGGTGTTGCGGACCAGTTGGTCGCTCAAGCGCGTGAGCAATTTGGTCGTCCGGGGATTGCTTTCGCCGCGCTTGCCGCGCAAATCGAGATGGAGATCGGTCAGCTCGACGCGGAGGATGCGCGATCGTTCATGGATGATCTGGGGATCACCGAGTCGAGCCTGGATCGTGTGATCAAGCTCTCGTATGACCTGCTCGGCCTCATCACCTTTCTGACGGTCGGTGAGGACGAGGTGCGTGCCTGGCCAGTGCGGCAAGGCGCGACCGCAGTGCAGGCGGCCGGTGAGATCCACACCGATATTGAGCGTGGATTCATTCGCGCAGAGATCGTCGGCTATGATGAGCTTGTCGACCACAACGGCAGTATGGCCGAATGCCGGAAGGCGGGCGTCTTGCGGGTCGAGGGCCGAGACTATGTGATGCAGGACGGCGACGTCGTCCACTTTCTGTTCAACGTCTAGAGGTGTAGTCGCGTGGGGCGGAACGCGCCGCTGATCAGCTTCCCGATTCTGCTGGGGCTGATTGTTCTTGTCGTGCTCGTGGTGTTGCTGACCCGGCACCCACGAGTGCGACAGCGAGCAGCGTGGGCATTTCCGGAGGCCCTGTCGGCAGCGACACTGCTGTTGATGCATCTGCTCTTCTTTTGGCAGCCGTATCGAACTCCCGCCCAAGTTCCTGCGGGCGGTGGGGATCTGGCGTCGTTCTTCTACCCGATCCATGCCTTCGCGGCGCGGGCGATCAATGACGGTCACTTCCCGTTCTGGGACCCGACACAGTTCTCCGGCATGCCGCACCTCGCCAATTTCCAGACTGGTGCCCTCTATCCGCCAAATTTGATCGCCTATCTCCTTGACCCCGGCTTCTCATACTCGTCACTGGAGTTGCTGGTGCTGTTCCACTACGTTGTGGCGAGCTATGGCGTCTACTGGCTTGCACGGGCGCTGGGGCGTAGCAGGATGGTTGCGGTCGTCGCTGGAGGCATCTTCGCCTACTCGGGGTTCCTTGTTGCCCATCTCGGTCACTATTCGATGTTGTCATCAGCCGCCTGGATGCCGTTTGTCTTTGCGGCGGTGATCGCGATTGTCCGGCGGCAGAGTTGGGCCTTCGCGCTGGGCGGAGCGCTGGCGCTTGCCCTGAGTGTGCTTGGTGGGCATCAACCGATTCTGCTGCTGACCCTGTCCGGCGCAGTGGCGCTCGCACTCTTCGAGCTCTGGCGAGCGAGTGGTTACGCAACACGCTGGCAGGGGGTCGACCGATCAATTGGCTTCTCTCTGCTGCGGCTGGGCTTCATGGCGGTGGTGGCATTTGGCTTGACCCTGCCAGTTGTTGGCCCATCGCTGGAGATGACCCGCTACACGACGCGCTCTGGTTTGAGCTACGAGCAGGCAAGTGAGTTTTCGATTCAGCCGATCGCGCTCATACACCTCGTGCTGCCGACCGTCTTTGGGTCGAACCCGACGGACTACTGGGGGCCATTCTCAAATACCGAGATCTGGGGTTACGCCGGCGTCGTCAGCTTGATTCTCGCGGTGCTCGGTATCGTAGTCGGACGCGGCAGGACGAGATGGTTCTGGGGAGCGATCGGTGTCGTTGCCCTGCTCTTTGCCGTTGGACCCTTTGCTCCGGTTCATGGCTGGGCATTCGGGTTCATGCCAGCGTTCGACCGAGTCCGGGGTGCTGGCAGGGCGATGATGTATTTCGATCTGGCGGTAGCGATGCTCGCGGCGGTTG
>CAYNTE010000059.1:0-17643 GCA_964399615.1 uncultured Thermomicrobiales bacterium | reverse complement strand
ACCATCGCTCGTTCGTCTTGGCGGGTTTGGGCGAGGGCGCGGATGCGGGCGGCGGCGATGGGGGATTCCTGGAGGTAGATCTCGAAGGCGTTGCGGCTCAGGACGTAGACGTCGCAACGTTCGGCAACGACGGCAGAGGCGATGCGGGGGCAATCGGCCAGCAACGCGATCTCTCCGAAGTAATCGCCAGGGCCAAGCTCGGCCACGACCTCGAATTCGGTGCCGTCGTCGTTCTCGTATTCGATGCGAACTTGCCCGGAGATGATGGTGAAGAATTCGGACGGCGGCTCACCCTGACGCAGGATTACCGACTCTGGCTCGTAGGTGCGCACGTCCATATATGCCCGCAGATCCTGAAAGACGCGGTCATCGAGCGGTGAGAAGGAGGATGCTACTGGCTGGCTGCGACGGTTTCGCAGTCGCCGGCGCAAGGCGTAGGTGTCGACCAGGCGCTTGCCGGCGTCGCGGAAACTGGTGCTCGCTGGGCGGGCAGCACTTGCCAGATCGAGCGAGACGATGCGACGCAACGGTCGATCAAAGAGGAGATCGAGCACCGTCTGGCAGACCATCGCACTGGCAAGCTGGGCGGTGAAGCCGAGTCTCGGGAGCTGCAATCGCTGTCCAGCCAGCAGTTGATCAGCCTCTCGCAACACCTCTAGTGGCAGCCTCGAGAGCGAGATCATCTGGCTCAGCACTTCGATCGAATCTGCCTCGGCGTCAGGGTCGAGGTCGGTTGGCTCGGGCTGGCCATCAAGCAGTTGTTGGTCGGGATCACGGTAGTCATAGAGCAGCGTCCAGCCAGCACTGACGACGTCGAAGCCACTGATGACCGGCAAGCCGTACTCTTGCGCCATGCGGTGCAGCAGATGGCGGGCCAGAATGTCGGCGTTGGTGCGGATGCCGAGTGTGTCGATGACGATGCTCACACCATCAAGGACATCTGCCAGCACGTCATCGTCCAGCGGGGTATCTATCGTGAGCACTTCGGCATAGGGATTGATCGCTGCGATGTGTTCGGCCATGACTTCAGCACGATTGCGTCCGATAGCGCTTGCGCCGATCGGCATGCGCCCCAGATGCCCGCTATCACACAAGCGGTGATCGGCGATGGTGAATGTTTCGAAACCGCAGCGAGCCAGCGCCTCGATGGTGTGTCCGCCAATAGCCCCGCAACCAGCGATCAGCACGCCAGCCTCGCGCATGAGCAGCTGTTCGTGGTGGTCGATCATCCCCGCGCTCGAGCTGGTGAGTTTGGCGTAGTGTTCTTCGTGGCCGTTGTTGGCGTTTATGTGATGCAGTTCCATTACGAGCGATCTAGTCTCTGATGCGACAGGCTCACAGTGAATAAACGAACAATGGCGGGCACCGGTTGCGGAACGTACGCGCCTCATGATTAGGAAGAGCGCTCGCTGCCTGCGGCTACTCTGGCACGCATCCTCAATCATGCCGATGATCGGGCCACCAGGCGAGCGGTTCCACGGAGCGGAGAGCATCGATGAGCACGATGGAGCGTGACGCAGCCGAGGCCTGGCAAAGGCTGCGGGAGATCTGGCCGGATCTGGAGTGGGATGCGCTGGAGACTCGTCATGGCGCGTTTCATCACGTCGCGCTCCTCGGCGATTCCGCGGTCGTCCGCGCCACCTTCGCCCGCGATCATGAGCGCCAGGCGCAGGCAGAGCATGAAAATCTGCGAGTCATTGCGGACGCCGGCCTGCCCTATGCCGTGCCGCGACCGTTGCACGGGCCATATACAGCGGGCGGATGGTCGGCAACGGCGATGACCGTCGTTGGCGGCGAACAGCGGGCCGATCTCCCGTGGCCGCACGTCCGTGATGAGATGGAGCGTGTGTTGAAGGCATTCGCCAGCGCGCCAGTCGGGCGTCTGGCTGGATTGCGACCGGTTCGCGACTGGTGCGGGGGTGATCGCTGGCCGCAGATCGTCGACCGCATCGTTGCAGGGCTGCAGCCTGAGGAAGCGAGCGCGGCCCGACACGTGGTGAGCGATGTGGTGGTGCTGGAAGAACCGCGCCATCTTGTTCTCGCTCACGGCGATTTTGGGATGCACAATCTCTTGTGGGAAGGCGATGAGATCACTGGCATCATCGACTTCGACAACACCTGCCTGGCCGACCCCGCAATCGACCTTGCCCCGCTTATCGGTGCGTTCGGCTCGGCGGCTGTGCTGGAGATTGCAGACGCCGGCACCGTCGCGCGCGCCAGCGTTCAGCGTGCATCGTTGTCATTGCAGGTTGCCGCTGCAGCGCAGCTAGCAGGTGACGTCGGGCTCCGCGATTTTGCCCTGCAAAACTTCGTCAGGCGTTATCGTGCCGGCACGCTCTATGAGCCGGATCTATAGGCAGTGGCTGATGTGCCCATACGATCGAGGGAGATGTGATGGAGATTCGAGCATTTGTCGATGCGGACTGGCCCGCGGTGCGGGAGATTATCCAGGAGGTCGTCTCGGCGGGAGAGACCTATGCCTACGACCCCGACTGGACGGCCGAGGAGATGCGGGCAATCTGGGTCGAATCACCACCGGGCCAGACGATCGTGATCTGCGACGCCGATCAGGTGCTGGGGACGGCGAAGTTCGGGCCGAACCGTCCTGGACGCGGCTCACACGTTGCCACGGCCAGCTTCATGGTGGCAGGTGCGGCACGAGGCCGTGGGGCTGGACGGGCGCTAGGTGAGTACGTTATTGCCGCGGCGCAACGACAGGGTTATGCCGCCATACAGTTCAACGCCGTGGTCGAGACCAACGTGGCAGCGGTGCATCTCTGGCAGGCACTCGGGTTCGAGATCATCGGGACCGTGCCGGAGGCGTTTGCGCACCCAACGCACGGACGCGTCGGGCTGCATGTCATGCATCGCTTTCTGTAGCCGAGACGCCCTCTTCGTCGATGGTGGTGTGGACGGGGTCGGGATGCTGGAACTCGCCTCGATAATAGAAGTAAGCCAATCCGATAACGCCAGCGACGACACCGATGAGCGAGAAGAACTGTGCCTGCTGCATGTTGAAGGCCCAGATCTCCTCCTGCCGGAACCAGCCGTGGATGAAGTAGCGGCCGATGCCGTAGGTCACCAGATAGACGCAGAAGAGCGCGCCATTGGGGAGCGGGCGCTTGCGCAACCACATCACCAGGCCGAAGACCGCCAGATTGAGCGCCATGTCGTAGAGCGGGTAGGGATGCGTCGGCACGCCCAACAAATCGTTCGGGATGTAGGACTTGGGGTTGGTATAGATGAAGGCGAAGGGTCCATCAGTCGGTGATCCCCAGGCGTCGCCATTGACGATATTGCCGATGCGGCCGATCGCTTGCGCCAGCACCAGTCCCGGTGTCACGGCGTCGATCACCTTGAGAACCGGCACGCCATATTGCCAGCAGCCGATGATGACCCCGACACCACCGAGGATTACCGCGCCCCAGATGGCAAGCCCGCCCTCCCAGATCTGGATGATCTGGCCGGGATGATCCTGGTAGAAGCTCCAGCGGTCGGCCACGTGGAAGAGCCGCGCGCCGATGATGCCGAGCACGATCGTCCAGGTGGCGATGCCGCCGTAGTTGGAGGTTGGCAGACGCTTACGTTCGAATTCACGCAAGATGAGCCAGACAGCGATGAAGATGGCGCTTGTGATGGCGAGGCTATACCAGCGGAGGATCGGAACACCGTTGATCTTGAGCAGAATCGGGTCCAGGGAGATTGTGAAATGGAAGAGATCGTCCATGAGCGGTGTTCAATCCTTCTGCGGGCTGGAAACGAAATATACCGGGGCAACTATGCCACAGCTGTTCCTGGCTACCTCGTCACTTCCAGTACAATCGCCTAGATTGCAGGCGGCTGCCAACAGCGAGAATCGAGGAATTGGTGCCAAGCAACGGAGCAACCCATGACTGACTCATCCGAACGCCGGCGGACCGTGATCACGGGCCTCGGCATGTTGACCTCGCTTGGTGACTCGGTCGATAGCACCTGGCAGCGTCTGCTTGCGGGAGAATCTGGCGTGAGCCTGATCGAGCGCTGGGATACCAGTGAACTGCCCGCCAAGATCGGTGCTGAGATCAAGGGAACGCCCGAACTGCCGATGATCGAGCCGAAGACGGCACGCAATATCGCCCGTTTCGCGCGCTTTGGCATTGCCGCGGCGGCGGAGGCTGTCGCAGATGCTGGGCTGGCTGATGGCCCGGCAGATCCGGCTCGCGCAGGCGTGATCATGGGCACCGGCGCTGGCGGAATGCATGAGATCGTCGAAGCCGCCGGGACATTTGCCGAGCGTGGCTACCGGCGCGTCTCGCCACATTTCATGATCACCTTCCCGCACAACATGACCGCGTATCACATTGCCCAGGCATTCAGATTCCTCGGCCCGAACTCGACGGTTTCGACCGCCTGCGCGACGGGAGCGCAAGCCATCGCCGACGCCACGGCAACGATCCGGCGAGGCGAGGCTGATGTGATGCTGGCCGGTGGTGCGGAGCACGGGGTCTTCCCGCTGTTTTTGGCCTCCTTCGTAGTGCAGCGGGCGTTGAGTCTGCAGAATGACGACCCGACCTCAGCCAGCCGGCCCTTCGATGCCGAGCGGCAGGGGTTCGTGATGGGTGACGGCGCCGGGGTGCTGGTGATCGAGGAGCTGGAGCACGCGCGTAAGCGTGGGGCGCGGATCTATGCCGAGTTGCTGGGTGCCGGCACCTCGAACGATGGGTATCACCCAATTGCACCTGAGCCAGAGGGCCGTGGCGCTGCCCGAGCGATCGATCTGGCTCTGCAGGATGCGGATATCCAGCCCGAGGCAATCGACTACGTCAACGCACACGCGGCCTCGACCCCGCTGGGTGATTCGGCGGAAACGAAAGCGATCAAACTGGCGCTGGGCGAGGAGCACGCGCGCTCGATTCCGGTTAGTTCGACCAAGTCGATGATCGGGCACACGCTCGGTGCGGCGGGCGCGATCGAAGCGATTGTCTGTGTGCTGAGCATTCGTGATGGCTGGGTGCATCCGACGATCAATTACGAGCACTTCGATCCTGAGTGCGATCTCGACTACGTGCCAAACGAAGCTCGCAAGGTTGAAGTCAACTGTGCATTGAAGAATTCATTCGGATTGGGCGGCCAGAATGCGGCCCTGATCATCGGCGCCTGGCAGAACGCCTAGAGCGCCCCGGCTGGCTTGCAGGAGGAGAACCGATGGCGTTGATGAGTGGACCTCTATCTGGACGAATGACGCGCCGCGCTGCGCAAGTGCGCTCTGGCCATGCAGGCGTGTTCGAGGTCAAGCCGGACCAATTTATTCAAGTCTCCGACACCATCGGCAAGCAAGTGGCAGTGATGGTTGCCTTCAATGCGGAGGACCACAGCGAGTACGCATCGACCGCGCATACGCGTGCGATCAATCACTCGCTGTTGCTGCTAAAAGACCACGGCATCTACTCCAACAAGCGCAACCTGATGATGACGATGATCGAGGACACCGTCGGCCGGCACGATACGCTCTTCCCGGCCTGCGATGAGCAGTCCTATCTCGATGATTATGGGATCGCGGGACATCGCAATGTCATGGATGATTTCGAGAAAGCGCTCGGCCGCAACGACATCACGCGCGAGCAGATCCCGATCGATGTGATCAATTGGTTCATGAATGTGGCGCTCAAACCCGGTGGCAAGCTGGAAGTGCGCGAGCCGCTCTCTGAACGAGGCAGCAACGTCATTCTGAAGGCACACATGCCGTTGCTGATTGCGGTGGCCGCGAGCCCTAACGATCAGAGCCCGATGAACGGTTTCAAGATCACCGACGTGCTGGTTCGCATCTACGCCTAGCTAACAAGATAGAGGGTGAAAAGCCCGGCTGACTCACCGTCAGCCGGGCTGATTCCTGGCTTAGAGCCACGATTGACGTTCACTGCGCGAGCATCTGTCGCTGACGCGGATGGCGTTGTTCCAGCGATTGACACAGACTGATATCGATTGATCTCCGTAGACCATGAGGTGATATTCACTCCGGCCACACTGGTCGCCGATCTGCGCTGCGCCGTTCCACTTGTTGACGCAGAAGTCGAATGGCACATCCGTTATCATGTTGAGCATGGTCGCGCTACGGTCGCAGCCGTCGTCGCTTGCCATCGTCATCTGGCCGCTCCACTGGTTGGCGCAGAGGAGGGTGGTCGTGAATGCCGACTCGATGGCGCCGATATCGCAGTAGAAGTTGTACGGCCGGGCGTTGCCGATTTGGTCGACTGCGGCGCAGTCCGTGCTGCCGCTATTAATCGCTGGGCTGTCGTCAGCAAGTGGGAAATACGTCTGCTCAACGCCGTTGATGGTGGACGTCTGCGCCTCCAGCAGGCCCAGATCAGCGACATTCTGCTGAGATCTCTCGCCCGTCAACCCACAGCTGTCGTCACTAGCCAAGGTGTGGTCGTCGGTGACCAGATCGGAGCCGTCGAGCGCGCAAGATTGACCGTCGCCGGCCAGGATGACATTCGATAGCGTCAGGCTATCAAGCACCCAGAGCGCATTTGGCCAGTCATTGTGCATGATCGTCGAATCCTGGATGATTGTGGGACTATCTATCTGCATCACAGAGGCGTCGAACCCCGATACCCAGTTACCTAAAAAGGTGGAAGAGATGACGGTTAGGGTCCCGTCACCGATAGTATCGATCGCTCCACCATAACTGGCATTGTTCCCGAGAAAAGTGCTCTGGCTCACTGTGAGTGTCCCAGAGTTTTCAATAGCCCCGCCGTAGCCATCGCTGAAGAATGAGCCCTCTGCGTAATTCTCGATAAACGCACTCTGATTGATGGTCGCAGTGCCACCATTGTTGATGGCTCCTCCAAAATAGCTTGTTCCGTTGTTCTTGAACGTGCAGTGGTTGACGGTAAGCACGCCTCCGCTGTTGTAGATGGCACCTCCCAAGAATCCAACGTATCCGTTCTGCATCGTCAGGTGCTCCAGCGTCAGGTTGCCGCCCTCGATGACTTCGAAGAAGCTAGAAAAGTCGTCCCCATCGAAGATCATTTGGTTCCCGTTGTTGCTGCCGTCGATCGTCACAGTCGTATAGATATCGATCCAGTCGTTGAAATAGATCGTCGACGACTCGCAGTCGAAAGTCACCAGACCGCCATCCCCTGCTTCACTGATGGCGTCGATGATGCCTTGGCGCGTGCATTCGTCGCCATTGACTATGGCCGTGGCTGCTGCCGCAGGTCGTGGGATGGCTGCCAGCCCGATAAAGAGACCAAGAAAAAGCACAAACGCGGTGAGGACGCGTTGTAATCGCATGAATAACTCCCCTGTTTTCCCGAACTGATTGTTTCCTGGGTGAGTCTAACTACACATCACTTTCTTGACAAGGTTGCATTAAGGCATGCCTCGCGGTCCTCGGCGTGAGGTCATGCCGCTGGTGAGGCTGGGTCGCGCGGTGATGGCCTGACTCCCGGCATGATGAGACGAATTTCAAGATTCGGGGCTATCGGGGCTTGACAAACAGGAACATGTACGTACAATAGGTGGCAGGTAGCGTACGTACAAGGTGAACGGTCAGTCTTCGGGTTGGTTGGACACCTTGGGGCAAGAAGCAGTCAGTCCAGAGTGGGAGACGCGGCATGGACTGACGGGGGACTCGTCTCGACGGCGCTACGTAGCTTGGGAACTCGACGGCTGGACCGCTTGCGGATCCCTCAGTCAGTTTCCCGGCCCGCGCAAGGCTCCGGGGTAGTCAGGAAGCGGTTCCGCCGCAGCGCTGGACTCTTCCTCGCCGTTGACCCGGCGCTCCGGGCAACTCCGGAGCCAAGCGTGGATCCCCGCCGCTATGAGAACGAACATCTCTTCCCTCCCTCCCTGTAGTTCGGGGCCGTCCCAGCGGCCCCGACTCTTTTTTGTCCGCTGGAATATTCGGTTGCGACTCTCTGTTTGGATGCCTGGAGGGCCTTTTTGGGTTCTCGAAGGCAACTATTTCGATTTGTGCAGAGAGACGAGAGTGTATGGCTGTTACCAAGACGGTGTTTGAGAGCGGCATCTCGCCGCAGGAATTCATCGACCAGATGGAAGTCAATCAGGAGCGCTTCCAGACTAACCTCGAGGAAGCCCAGATCAGTGATGATGACCTGGCCTTCTTCGCCAAGCATCCCGTGAAGATCGCCGCCATCGGCGAGGATTGGTGCACCGACGTGATCCAATTCCTGCCGGTCATCATCAAACTCGCTGAGCAGAGCGACCATGTTGACCTCAAGATCTTCTTGCGTGACTCCACCGATCTGATCAATGATTACCTGAATCAGGGAGAGTTCAAGTCGATCCCCGTCTTCGTCTTGCTCGATGAAGACTTCAATGAGTACGGTCACTTCATCGAGCGGCCTGCCAAGGTCACCCAACTGATGGCGAGCGAGACCCGGCGCTTCGCCCAGGAAAATTCCGATCTCGAAGGAATTAACCGCTCGTACGAACATATGGCGGACGAGACGCGGCAGAAGGTGCGCGAGAACTCGGCCCGCTTCCGCTGGGACAATATGCACGAGTGGAACCGCATCTTCCTCGAAGATATCAAGGATCTGGTGCAGAGCGGCGTAGCTGTCTCGGCTAACTAACGAAATCGAACGCTGCGATTGATACAGATCCCGCGTGCGGCCAAGCGCGCGGGATCTACGCTTGTTGTGGGGTGTCGACCACGATGATGAGCGAGGTATCCGCCGGCCTCACCTCGACGTCGGTGCCGTTGCCGGAGCGCTCGATATGGAGATCGAGGCGCCGGCCAGCGAACGGCAGCTGACGAATATCGAGACAGTTCATCCCCGCAGGCAATTGAGGCTGGAGCCGCAACGTGCGTGTGCTGGCCTCTGGCTTGAAGCCCACCGCTGATGACAGCAGCATGAAGACTGCGGCGGCCGACCATGCCTGGGGCAGACAGGCAACCGGATAGCCCACGGGCCCAGCGCCCGCTTCTCTGGCAAATCCACAATAGAGCTCTGGCATCTGGCGGCGGTCGAGGTGGCGGCTGGCCTCAAAGAGGGCCGAAGTGATTGTTGCCGCCTCGCGCTGGAATCCAGCCCTGGCGAGCCCTGCGCCGATCAACGCGGTGTCGTGCGGCCAGACAGATCCATTGTGATAGGACATCGGGTTGAAGCGCGCGCTGGCGCTCGACTTCGTGCGCACGCCCCAACCGCTGAACATCTCGGGCGATAGCAGCGATGTCGCGAGTGCCTGCCTACGCTCGGGCAGCACGATGTCGCTGAAGAGGCCATGCCCAGCGTTGGAGGAAACAACACGGCACGGGCGCTTATTGCCATCTAGCGCCAGCGTAAACGTGCGTAGCCCGTCGTCCCAAAATGCCGTGTCGAACGCCAGTTGCAGTTGTCGAGAGGATTCGAACTGTGCCCGGGCGAACGCCTCGTCGCCGAGCACCAGCGCGATCCGCGCGGCAGCGCGTCGAGCGGCGTAGACATAGCCTTGCGCCTCGCAGACCGCGATAGGGCCAGTTGCCAGGCTGCCATCGGCGTGGAAGATGGAGTCGACGGAGTCTTGCCAACCCTGGTTCACCAAACCATCGGCAGCGCCGGCGTATTCGATGAACCCATCGCCATCGAGATCACCATAGGCATCAATCCAGGCCAGCGCCGCGGCGATGTTCGGCCAGATTTCGTCCAGCAGCTCCCGGTCAGCAGTCCAATCGAAATATTCGCCGGCAAGCATGACGAAGAGCGGTGTAGCGTCTATCGTGCCGTAGTAGCGCTGAAACGGATGCTCGCCCAGATTGGCCATCTCGCCCAGGCGCGTCTCGTGCATGATCTTTCCTGGTTGGGCGCCGGTGGATCGTTGCTCTTCGGTCGCTTGTGTCGCCGCCAGATAGCGCAGAACTCCGGCCGCGATTCGCGGATTGAGGGCCAGCGTCTCCAGCGCGGTGATGATGCCGTCGCGTCCGAACGGTGTGCTGTACCAGGGGATGCCCGCGTAGGGATAGAGTCCGTGTGGTGTCCTGGTCAGCAGCGTCTGAAGATCAGTGGTGGAGCGGTCGATCCAGTCGTTCCACGAGTCGCTGTCGCTGACGAAGCGTGCCATGCCATCCGCGATCTCGTACCGCTTCTCTTGGGCCTGCATGATTGCGACGTCGAATGAATCCGTGACTTCGGTCCGCTCGATCTCGCAGATGATCCGGAGATCGACCGTTCGCGCTTCGCCCGGCGCGAGATCGAGCGAGACGGTGATGGAATGGGAGTCGGTGTGCGTGGGGCTGTCGCACTGGATGCGCGTCCTTCTGGTCACTCCGTCGAGCCCGAGATAGCCGAGGGCGACCTCGCCAGCGGATAGAGCGGGCAAGAGCAATTCGCCGCGACGATGCCGCCGCATGCCGCGCACCTCGAAGAGATCGTCATAACCAGCGCCGAATTCCCATTGCAGATGGAGCGTGACGGACGCACCGTCGAAATTCGTGACCTCGGTCCGTTCGTAGCAGGTCCCTTGCCAGAGGAGGAGCCTGCGCGCGATTGAGATCGTGCCGACCTGACCCTCCGTCTTTCCAGGCTCGACCATGTGGATAGCGAGCACGCCGTCGTCCCCGGTTGCCGCGCTGAGCGTGGTCGGTGGCTCCCCATCCATGGTCAGCATCCACTGGGAGAGAAAGCGGGTGCCACTATGAAAGATTCCCTGCTCGCTACCTGCCTCGATTTGCCCTGTACGATCGAAGACGGCGAAGGTATCGGCGTGTTTGAGGACGTGTGTCCGTTCGATAAGGAGCTTCCTCCATCATGAGGGCTGTGGGTCGTCCTGATCGTTGGGCTGTTCGCTCTGCAGCATGTTGGCGAGTTCGGTTAGGAAGGCGATGCACTGCCGCATGCGCTCTGGGCCAAGTTTCGCACCCCAGTCAACCTCCAGGGCACGGATGGTTGCGCGCGCGATACGTTCGACTTCCCAGCCTCGATCCGTTCGCTTCAGAATCTGTGCACGGGCGTCTGAGGGATCGTCGAAGCGCTCGAGATAACCATGGTTCACCAGAAAGCCGACCGTGGTGGCCATCGATTGCTTGGTAATCTGGGCACCTTCGGCGAGGTCTGTCAACCGTGCGCCATCGGCTGGCAAATGTTGAAAGACCTGGAAGTGTCGAGCTCGCAAGGCGCCATGGCCGGCAGCCGCGAGATCCATCGTGATCTGCTCATTGATGGCTTCAAATGGAATCCGTAAGAGTGCGCCGAGCATGAGTTCGAGATTGACTGCTTGGGATTTCACTGGCCCCCCTTGACACGATAGTCAGCTTACCTTACGATATTTGCAGCGTAGTAATTCACATTTTAATTTCCTGCAACGAGAGGAGGCAACGTCGTGGTTGCTAGCGGATCCGCCTTGGCCCATGTTGCCAGGCGTAATGACCTGGAGCGGTCCACCTGGTACTCCGGCTTCTTGCTGACATTTCTGGCTGAAGGAGACGAGACCGGCGGTCAATTCTGCCTGGTCGAGGCGCGGGGCGCAAGAGGACAGAGTCTGGATCCGCCGTTGCATGTCCACGCCAGGGAGGACGAGACCTTCTATATGCTGGAAGGCGAGATGGCGTTCGAGATCGAAGGTCAGGTCATCATCGCTGGTCCCGGTGACACCGTCACGCTGCCCCGCGATGTCCCGCATCGCTTCGAAATCGTCAGCGACGAGGTGCATTATCTCAACCTGTGCACGCCGGCTGGCTTTGAGGGTTTCTTCCATGCCCTGAGTGAGCCTGCTCAGTCGATGACTCTGCCACCGCCAGCGGGAGCCCCACCCGACATTGCCCGCTTCATCGCCACCGCCCAATCGTTCGGCGTCACGATCATGCTGGATGGTTCGGACGAGGTTCCCGCGTGATCAGCTAGCGTGGCACGGCGTCGTCGGGGAGTGGCGAGACGTATTTGCGACCGCCTGTCTGCTCCTTGAACTCTTCCTGCGCCTCTTTCAGGGCAGCCGGATTCACCAGTAGCTCGAAGGCGGTCAGCGCCATTGCCTTGGCTGCGTAATCCATGCCCTTGAATCCGACGCTGGAGCCTGATGCCGAGACGATCTGCCAGCTGTGGCCCGGCGAGCCGAGCGGGTGGCAGCAGGTCAGCAGATTGGCGGTCGGGGTGATCTGGCTGACATCACCGACCTCGGTCGAGCCATGCATGATCGTGAATTGCTCACTCGGTGGGATGACCCGTTCGCAGAGCACATCGCCGATATCATCTCGGGTGACACCCTCGGCAGCATTCTCCAGGATGCCCTTGACCGCTTTCTCGATCATGTCCTGTGGGATCGATGCCTGCAGCTCACGGGCGAACGCCATGTCTTCATGATCGAACTCGATACCGCCAAGATCTTCCATCTTTTCGAGCATCAAGTTGCTAATCGTGGTGTTCGGCAACAGCTCGTAGCAACCCGTCAGGAAGTCGACATCAAAGGTTGTGCCAGACATCAGCGCACCTCCTTTGGCGCAATCGAGCACGCGCTGATAGATCTCATCGACCTGTTCGCGGCTGGGAGCGCGGACGTAGTACCAGATCTGTGCTTCGGGAGGAACGACATTCGGCGCCATGCCACCATTGCTGATCACGCTGTGGATGCGAGCATCCTGCTCGATGTGCTCGCGCAGGTAGTTGACGCCCATGTCCATCAGCATCGCCCCATCGAGCGCGCTGCGCCCCAGATGCGGAGCGGCCGCACCGTGCGACGCAACTCCATGGAAGTTAATTTTGAACGAATTCATCGCCAAGCTGGTGCCATTGGACCAGACGGTATTGGCGTAGCCGGGGTGCCAGGTGACGGCGGCGTCGAGGTCATCGAATACGCCTGCGCGAGCCATGTAGGTCTTGCCGACCAGCGTCTCTTCTGCTGGGCAGCCATAGTAGCGGATCGTGCCCTTGATGCCTTCAGCCTGCATCGCTGCTTGCAAGGACAGCGCCGCGCCGAGCGCACCGACGCCGTAGAGGTTGTGGCCGCAACCGTGGCCAGGCCCACCCTCAACCAGTGGATCGCGTGTCGTTGAGACCGCTTGTGAGAGTCCGGGCAAGGCGTCGTATTCACCGAGGATGCCGATGATTGGCGACCCCTCGCCCCAGCTTGCGACGAAGGCCGTCGGCATCTGGCCCACGCCGCGTTCGAGCTTGAAGCCGGCCGCTTCCAGCTCGTTGGAGATCAGCTGTGCTGCGAAGGTCTCTTGCAAACCAACCTGCGGATTATCCCAAATCGCCTTGGCTTGCTTGGCGAAGCGGTCATAGTTCTGGTTCAGATAATCGACAATCGTGTTCTCGGCGCTCACATCCCCACCTCCCTGGCGGCTCTGCGCTTCGTTCTTTATCTACTAGACGTTCGGCATCGTAGCATGCAGTCGCAACCTCCTGAGGAGTCCGGAAATCGTCTATTCGAGGCGAGGATTCACCCAATCAGGTGGTTTCAACTATGCCCAATCGGAGTATGGTCAATGGTGGGAGTTGGCCTGGTCGGTGAATGCATTGCGCATTCGGAGACGAATTGTCATAAAGATGGAGATTGAGATGGCCGAGACCGTACTGGGGACGTTTCGACTGGACGACGAGATCGACCGCTTGCAGCCCGATGCTGATAGTCGCAGTGGTCGCAGAGCCGAGATCCTGATCAAGACGGACCGGCTGCGCGTGGTGCTGATCACCATGCGAGAGGGCATCGAGCTCAACGAACACACTGCTCCCGGCCCGATCACCATCCACACGTTGCGCGGTGAGGTCTCGGTCGGCGTTGACGGCGGCTACACGCCATTACCGACTGGCCAGATGATCTCTATCCAAACCGACGTGCCCCATTCGGTTCGCGCCACCACCGACGCCGCCTTCCTCCTCACCATCGCCTGGCTCCCCGACGACGCAACCGACCACGCACCGTTGCAAGAGGCATAACGGCGGGCCACTTAATGGCAGCAATAAGAACGCTCCCTACTCGTCGCCGGGTAGGGAGCGTTCGTTGCTACGTTGCCTGCAGCGCTACGGCTTGTCGAGCCACGTCTCGCGAATGTAGACACGCGAGAGCGACGGGATTGTCTTGAAGCCCTTCACATAGGTCTGGGCCGGCAGATACTGGTTGTAGCTGTAGTAGGTCAGATAAGGGGCCAGTTCGTCGGCCAGCTTGCGCTGGATTTCGTCATAGATCTCCTTGCGCTTCTCGATATCCGGCGTTTGGCGACCCTTGATCAGCAGCTTATCCAGCTCTTCATCGGCCAGGCCGCAGAAGTTGATCGGCGAATCGGAAAGAAAGTCTCGATAGACATAGCCATCGGGGTCTGGGGCGAAGACCAGGATGATATTCAGGAGATCGTAGTCCTGGGTGTCGGTAAAGGTGCTGAGCAGGTTGCCCCACTCAAGCTGCTGGATATTGATCTTGATGCCGACCTCCTGCAGCTGACCCTGGAGGACCTGGGCGTTGGTGACGTCGAATGAGTAGGCGGTCGAAACCGAGAGCGTTGCCTCGAAACCGTCGGGATAGCCCGCCTCGGCGAGAAGCTGCTTCGCCTTCTCAATGTCTTGTGTGAATGACTTGTACTCGGAGACCGGCAGGGCCCATGCCTCGTCGGCGGCAGGGATGAACCCCGTGACTGCTCCCTCGTCGAAGAGCGCCGTCTCGCGAAATGTCTCGCGGTCGATCGCGTACGAGAGTGCTAGCCGTACCTTGGGGTCGTTGAACGGCTCCCTGGCGCAGTTGATGATCGTCAGTGCTCGTGCCGCGGAGAGACCTCGGTAGACATTGAAGCCGTCCTGCTCGAGTGTGTCAGCGTTCTGCGGCTCGTAGATGCGGGCCATGCTGACTTCATCGGCTTCCAAGGCGGCCATGCGTGAGCGCTCGTCGGGGATGATCCGGAGCTCTAGCTTGTCGACGTACGGTATGCCATCGCGCCAGTGATCCTCGAACTTCGAGAAATATCCCGCTTGGTCGGTCTCGTATTTATCGAAGACAAATGGCCCTGTCCCGACCATGACGCGCTTTAGATCACCGTGCTCCTCGACGACTTCCTTCGGGACGATCGAAGCGGAGGGCTCGGTCAAGTAGCCGATCAGCGGAGCGAAGGGCTCGCTGAGGTGAAAGACGACGGTGGCGTCGTCGACTACCTCAAGGCTCTCGACGGGCGAGAAGAAGGGACGCATCGGGCTACCAAGTTCGGGGTCCATGATCCGGTCGATGGAATACTTCACGTCGTCGGCCACCAGCTCCCGGCCATTGTGGAACGTGACGCCCTGGCGAATCGAGAAGCGATAGGTCGTGTCATCGACGACCTCGAAAGACTCAGCTAGCGCCGGGACGACCTCCATCTCGGGCGTGAACTCGACCAGCCGGTCGTAGACGATCTCGTAGAACGTCATCGATGAGGAAGCTTCGGCGGTATGCGGATCGAAGCCGATGGGCGCAGTGCTGACGGCCTGGATCAGCGTACCTCCCGCTATTGGCTGCTCCTCATCCTCGGTGCTTGTTGCTTCTTCGCTTGCAGTCGAGGTTGCTTCTTCTGTCGCTTCGGTTGGCTCGCTGGTCGAGCTGCTCTCCTCGGAAGTGGAGGTAGAAGCAGAGGTTGGCTCTGTTGTGCTTTCAGCGTCACCTGAGCCATTTTGGGCGTCGTCGCCATCATCGTCATCATCGTCGCCGTCGTCGGGGGCCGAGCCGCAGGCCGCCATCAGTGCGCTCGCGGCCGTGAACCCGATACCTCCGCCGACCAGGCGCAAGATCGCGCGACGGCTGATTTGCGCTTCACGCTGCGCTGCTGACAGGCGTTGCCATACATGTGCGTCTTTGCTGAACACCACCAGATCCTTTCCTAACTAACCACCAGTGGTTAGTCATTACTACGCGGGTCGAAGATGTCCCGCAGCCAATCCCCAAACAGGTTGAAGCCGAGTACCGCGATCATGATTGCGATGCCGGGGAAGATCGCAATCCATGGCGCGATATCCAAAAATCGGCGGCCATTTTGGAGCATCGCTCCCCACGAGGGCGTCGGCGGTTGGGCGCCAAGCCCGAGAAACGAGAGCGCTGCTTCGGAGATGATCGCGAACGCCAGCGCGATGGTGGTCTGGACGATGACCGGTGCGGCGACGTTCGGCAAGACATGCCGGAAGATGATGCGAGGTGTGCTGGCGCCGATCACACGGATCGCATCCACGAACTCCTCGTTTTTGGTTGCCAATACAGGCCCGCGAATGACGCGCGCGAACGAGGGGGTGTAGACGATGCCGATAGCGAGCATGACGTTGCGCAGTTCCGGACCGAGAATAGCCACCAGCACCAGCGCCAGCAAAATGGCTGGGAAGGCGAAGACGATGTCTAGCAGACGGCTCAGAACCAAGTCGACCCAGCCGCCGAGATAGCCAGACACGAGTCCCAGCAAGCCGCCCGCCACCAGCGCGATGCCGGTCGAAATGACGCTGACCTGAGCCGAGACCCGCGCACCGTAGATGACGCGACTGAAGACGTCGCGCCCGAGCTCATCCGTGCCGAACGGGAAATACCAACTCGGCCCATACAGGCGGTATTTCGTCATCTCATACGGATCATGAGGCGCAATGAGCGGGGCGAATATGGCCATCAGCGCAACGACAAGCACCAGCGCCGCACCGATCCGGCCGCTGGTGCTGCGCGTGAGATGGCGCAGCGAGCGAGTCCAGAATCCTCGCGATGGAGGCGCAGAGTGCTGTCCAAGCGCGGGGCTGATGTCATGGCGGCTGATCGGTGGGGTCGAATTCAATGCGGTACTCACGAATACCGAATGCGGGGATCAATGTAGGCGTAGAGAACATCGACGAGCAGATTCGCAAGCACGAATGCGACAGCGATGAAGAGCACGACTCCCTGAATCACTGGATAATCACGCTGCAGTATCGAATCGATTGCCAGCCGTCCGACCCCGGGCAGATTGAAGAGTTGCTCGATGATGATCGTGCCCCCGAGCAGCTGGCCTACCTGGATACCGATGACGGTGAGGACGGGAATCAGGGCATTTTTCATTGCGTGCCGCGTGATGACGACCCGCTCCTGAAGTCCCTTTGCCCGCGCTGTCGCTACGTATTCCTCATTCAAGACCTCCAGAAGTGAGGATCTTGTCATACGCATGATCACGGCTGCATAGGCTGCTCCGAGCGCGATGCCCGGCAGGATGAAGATTTGAAGGTTGCGTGATGGATCATCGGTGAACCCCACGTAGCTGGCCGCCGGGAACCATCCAAAATAGCGCGACGTGATAAGGATGAGGAGCGTGCCGAGCCAGAAATTCGGCATCGAGAGCCCGAGTAGACTGACACCTTGCACGGCAGCTTCCGTCTTGGTGCCGGCCTTGATGGCGGCAATGACTCCGGCCGGCACCGCGATGATGATGGCGAAGGTCATCGCGAAGAGGGTGAGCTCCAAGGTGGCTGGCAGTCGATGCAAAAGCTCGCTCATCACCGAATCGCCGCTTCGAATGGAATCGCCAAGATCACCGCGCATAACCCCGCCGACCCAGTCGAAATACTGGATATAGGTTGGGTCATCGAGCCCGTACTGTGCTCGCATCTGCGCCTTCTGCTCGGCGCTGACCTGAGCTTGATTTCCGAGCATGAGATCAACGGCATCGCCCGGGATGAACCGGATGAGGAAGAAGGTCACGATCGAGATACCGATGAGGACTGGAATAAGGGCGAGGAACCGCTGCAATACGTATCTTGTCAA
>CAYNTE010000058.1:0-17916 GCA_964399615.1 uncultured Thermomicrobiales bacterium | reverse complement strand
ATGTCGCGGTCGACATCAGTCTCATGACCCTGGATAAAGCTGACTGCCTTCGCGATGCCGTCGGGGTCGAGGCCGAGGTCGGCAGGGTCACGCCGCTGCCAGGCGTTGCCGGGTTGCGGTACGTGCGGTTTAGGTCGGACGTTCGTCATCTCTTCCTCATCTCGCATCATGGCTTCCACG
This sequence comes from uncultured Thermomicrobiales bacterium, assembly GCA_964399615.1. Classification (GTDB taxonomy): domain Bacteria; phylum Chloroflexota; class Chloroflexia; order Thermomicrobiales; family CFX8; genus CAYNTE01. The sequence goes on along the minus strand of CAYNTE010000058.1, from coordinate 17,736 downwards.
TCGTGCATGCTCACATAATGCAGCAAAACCGTCCAGGCCGGATACACTTATAGCGGGCACCTTCCTGGTATTGGACGGCAAAGCATGAACAATGAACATCGCAAGACGAACGGCCGCAGCACTGGCGCTGTGCGACTTCAACGGCTCAAGTGGCTCGGCGTCCTTGCGCCGATTGTCTTCCTGGCCCTCCTCGAGATCTTTATTCAGCTTGTCGCGCCGGAATTTTTCTCGGGCATCTCCGGCTATCTCGTGCTCGGGGCAATCGTCCTGGCCGGGACCTACATCTTCGCCGCCCTGATCTTTGGTTATATCGGGCGCATCCAGGACCGTCTGCGTGAGCAAAACCGAGAGCTGCTGGCATTGCACGAGGCGGGCCTGGCGATCACCAGCGAGCTCGACCTCGGCGTGTTGCTACAGCAAGTCGTCGACCAGGCTCGCGACCTGGTTGGCGCGCGCTTTGGTGCGTTGACGCTCATTGATAGCCAGGGTGAGACCGAGATGTTCCTTACGTCCGGGTTGACCGAAGAAGAGAAGCGGTTGATCGGGCCGACTCCCCGCCGCCACGGCGTCCTCGGCATCGTGGTGCGCGAGGGCCGCTCACTGCGCATCAACGACGTCACCAAACATTCGCGTGCCAAGGGGTTCCCGCCAAACCACCCGCCGATGTACTCCCTGCTGGCCGTTCCGATCCTCTCACATGGCACGGTGCTCGGTAGCATGTACGTCTCCGAGCGCCCGACTGGAGTGGAGTTCAACAGCGCCGATCAGGAGCGCCTCGAACGCTTCGCCACGCAGGCGGCGGTCGCCATCGAGAATGCCCGGCTCCACCGGCGCATCCGTGCCCTCGCCATCGTCGAAGAGCGTGAGCGGATCGCCCGCGAGATGCACGATAGCCTGGCCCAGGTGCTTGGCTATGTGAACACCAAGGCGCAAGCTGTCCAGCAACTGCTGAAAGATGGACGCAGCGAACGCGCCCAGCAGCACCTGGAGCAGCTTGCCAGCGCTGCCCGCACCGCCTACACCGACGTGCGCGAGAACATTCTCGGTCTCCGTATCACGGTCGAGAATCAGCGCGGGTTTATTGAGGCATTGCAAGGTTATCTCGACCAGTGGCAGGACACGAGTGGCATCTCCGTCGACCTCGATGCTCCCGAAACTCCGATCGATCAGCTATCGAGCCTGGCAGAGATTCAACTCCTACGCATCATCCAGGAGGCGCTCGCCAACGTGCGCAAACACTCACAAGCGACCCACGCCTGGATACGCATTTCCCTCGAACGTGGCATCCTGGAGGTGAAGATCGAAGATAATGGTATCGGTTTCGACCCGGCGGCAATCGGGCGACCTGGCTTCCCGCAGTTTGGTCTCAAGATCATGGCCGAGCGCGCCGAATCGATCGGTGGTCATCTGGATATCGAGCGTAATGAACCAAATGGAACGCGGGTACTTGTTCGCACGCCAGTCGCGCCGACTTCGCGCTTAGAGAGGCTGACCGTGACGTGAGAATTCTGATCGCTGATGACCACGCGCTCTTTCGGGATGGACTGTCGAGTCTGTTGGAATCCCGCGGTGTCGAGATCGTTGCCGAGGCAGAGAACGGTCAGCGTGCCGTCGAGCTCGCGCGTGAATTGCGCCCCGATATCGTCTTGATGGATCTGAAAATGCCAGTGACGGACGGCCTCACCGCCACACGGCTGATCAAGGCCGAATTGCAAGATGTCAAGGTCGTTGTCGTGACTGCGAGTGAAGATGACGGCGATCTCTTCGAGGCAGTCAAGTCGGGCGCTGAGGGCTACATCCTCAAAAATCTGGAGTCCGATGAATTCTTTGATTTGCTTGAGGGCGTGACACGCGGCGAACCGGCCCTGACCCCTGCGCTGGCCCGCAAGGTGTTGCGCGAGTTCGCCCACCCCGAGGGCCGGCGAGAGCGGTCCGTCGAGACACTGACGGAGCGCGAGCGCGATGTGCTGGAGCTGCTGGTGCAGGGCGTCACGTCGAATCGCGATCTGGCGGAGCGCCTATTTATCAGCGAGAACACGGTGAAATACCACCTGCGCAACATCCTCAGCAAGCTTCACTTGCAGAACCGTGCCCAGGTCATCGCCTATGCGATGCGGCATGGATTGGTGAGCCCGGACTCCTGATCTCCCACCCCTCTGGATAGGTCATTTACTACCTTGATGGCAGTGCGAAAACCCCTCCGCTAAGGCGTGGGGACGGCCCCGTTTTCCTCTTATTCTTGGGACAGAACGGTGAAAGAGGATCACCACCAAGATGGAGGAAGACATGGAAACCACAACGATTCAGCAAGCGACCCCCAACACCGTCAACCGGCGCACCCTGCTCAAGCGAGCTGGCCTGCTGGGCGCGGCTCTGCCAGTCGCCGGGTTGCTGCTCGGTGCATGTGGCAGCGATAACACTAATGGCGTCGCAGCCGTGGCGACTGTGGAGCCAACCGAGACGCAAGAACACGGCCATGAGCTGGCAGCCGCCGCAACGACCGAGCCGGAAGCAGCCGATCCCGACCCCGTCGATGCTCCGTTCCTGGCAGCCCCTGAGATGATGGGCCCAGTCGGAGACCGCGGACCGCAAGAGATCGAATTTGACATCGTGGTCGAGGAGCTCGTCGGCAAGGTTGCCAATGGCGTCGCGTATGAGTTCTGGACTTTCAACGGCACCGTTCCTGGCCCGATGCTGCGCGTCCGCGTTGGTGACAACGTGCTGCTGCGCCTGACCAACCCGCCGGAAAGCAAGATGGTGCACAACATTGACTTGCACGCGGTGAATGGCCCCGGTGGTGGCGCCGAGGCGACGCTGGTCCAGCCAGGTGAGACGAAGGCATTCCGGTTCAAGGCACTCAACCCTGGCCTCTACGTCTACCACTGTGCGACGCCGCCGATGTCGCATCACATTATGAACGGCATGTTCGGCATGATTCTGGTCGAGCCTGAGGGTGGCTTGGCGCCGGTCGATCGCGAGTACTACGTGATGCAGAGCGAGCTGTACTTCGATGGCCCCCGGACGCAGCGTGGCTTGCGTCTCCCCTCGATGGAGAAGCTCCTGGACGAGCGCCCCGACTACGTTGTGATGAATGGTGCGGTCGGTGCTCTGACGGGCGAGCGGGCGATGACGGCGAAGGTCGGCGAGACGGTCCGTATCTTCTTCGGAGTCGGTGGACCAAACCTGGCCTCAAGCTTCCACATCGTCGGCGAGATCTTCGATAAGGTCTACCCGGAGGCAGCGAGCGAGCCAGTGACGAACGTCCAGACCACCCTGGTCCCGGCCGCTGGAGCAACAATCGTCGAATTCGAGACGACCGTTCCTGGCACCTACACGCTGCTTGACCACAGCATGGCGCGCATGGAGAAGGGTTGTGTGGCGCAGCTGGTGGTCGAAGGACCAGAGAACCCGGAAATCTTCGAAGCGCTCGACACGGAGAACTAGGTACAGCGGTTTCTCAACTTCCTAAATCTTGGCTCCCCTGCCTCACGCCCGTGGGGCAGGGGAGTTTCCTTTTGCCGATTGCAGTTGCCACCAATAACCACTTTCGTCCATACTGACTCGACATATGAACGATGCAGAGCGTTCGCGACCAGAGCAAATCGTTGAAGAGCAGCGCCGGCTTTCCCAACTTCTGGGTGAGTCGTTGCGTCAGCTTGGCTGGTCCTGCGCTACAGCGGAATCATGCACCGGTGGCCTGATCGGGCATCTCATCACGAGCATCGCTGGATCGTCGGATTACTTTCTGGGTGGCATCGTTGCGTATGCGAACGGTGCGAAGCAATCGCTGCTCGGCGTCCGCGAGACGACCCTGACGAGTGTCGGCGCGGTGAGCCCGGAGACAGCGATCGAGATGGCGATGGGGGCACGGAGCTCGTTGAGCACTGAGCTGGCTATTGCCTCAACGGGTATTGCGGGTCCAGGTGGCGCAACCCGGCGTAAACCAGTCGGACTCATCTATATTGCCGTGGCGACACCGGGCGGCGTTGCTGTGCAAGAGCTGCGCCTCAATGGGGATCGCCTGGAGAACATCAATCAGACAGCCACGCTGGCCTTGCAAGCCGCTATCGACGCCTGCGAACGAGCCAATAGCAAAGAAAGTGACGAGCGCGAATCGTGATCACCAGTTACCGGCCAAGCCACCACCAACCTGCAACCTTCTACCGCAAGACGACACTGGATAACGGGCTGCGGGTCGTCACGAGCCGGATGGAGCACGTGCATTCCGCTTCGATCACCTTCCTCTTCGATGTCGGCTCTCGCTACGAACCCAGCGGCCGCGCAGGAATCTCACACTTCATCGAGCATATGCTCTTCAAGGGCACCGAGCGTCGGCCCGAGCCGATGATGATCACCAGCGAGATCGAAGAAGTCGGTGGGATGATCAATGCCGCCACGGGACGTGAGAGCACCACCTACTGGGTCAAAATCCCGGCTACCCACATCGCACGCGCCTTCGATGTTCTGGCCGACATTGTCCGCAACTCAAGCATTCCCGAAATCGAGCTCGAGCGGGAACGCTCCGTGATCGTCGAGGAAATCCGCGGCGTCAACGACACGCCCGACGATCTCGTGCATGATCTGATCGACGAGGTCATCTGGCCCAACCAGGGCATCGGCCGACCAGTGCTCGGCAATCTCGAAGCCATCCAGGCCATCACGCGGGACGATCTGGTGACCTTTATCAATCGCTTCTACCGGCCCGACAGGATGGTGATTGCCGCCGCGGGGGATGTTGACCACGAGCAGCTGGTGAAGATGGCCGACGCGTGGTTTGGCGATCTTGGCCCCGGTAATGGCGATGTCTGCGAACCAGCACGCAAGGTCGATGACCAGCCGCGCATCCATGTCGTCAACCGATCCACCGAGCAAGCGCATCTCTGTGTTGGCCATGCCGCGATCTCTTACCGCGACCCGCGACGCTACGCCCAGTCGATGATCGATTCGGTCCTCTCCAGTGGGATGAGCTCGCGGCTGTTTCAGGAGATCCGAGAGCGGCGCGGCCTTGTCTACGCGGTCTACGGCTACTTCCGCCAGTATGCTGATGCTGGCCAGGGTGTTGTCTACGCTGGCACCGATCTGCACCGCGTCGAGGAGACGATCGCGGCCATCGTCGGTGAGCTACAGAAGATCTCGCAGCAGCGCGTCTCGAACGAAGAGCTACGTCGCAACAAGGAGCTGGCTAAAGGCAGGATCCTGATCGGCCTCGAAGATTCCCGCGCGGTCGCCTCATGGATCGGTGGCCAAGAGCTGACCCACGGTGAGATTAAGACTCCCGAAGAGGTCATGGAGCTGATCGATGCCGTAACTGTCGAGGATATGGGGAGTTTGGCTGAAGAGATCTATCGCGAGAATCCTCTTCATCTTGTTTTAATCGGGCCGTACGATAATGGAGACCGGTTCAGCGAACTCGTCACGCTGTGAGGTCCGAAGAGTGAGTATCGAAGCCGAACATCCCGTTCGCGTTCTCGTCGTTGAGGACGACCCCTCTATCATCACCATGCTGCGCCGGGGACTGGCGCTTGAGCATTATGATGTCCATGTGGCTGAGACTGGCCCCGCTGCACTCGATAAAGCTGAATCCTCCCGTCCCGATCTGATCATTCTTGATCTCATGCTCCCGGGTATCGACGGCATCGAAGTTTGTCGCATTCTTCGCCAGCGTGGAGACGACGCGCCGATCTTGATGCTGACCGCCCGAGATGAGATCGAAGATCGGGTCATTGGCCTCGACGTTGGCGCTGACGATTACCTCGTCAAACCGTTTGCCTTTCGTGAGTTGCTGGCGCGTATGCGCGCGCTGCTCCGGCGGCACGAGCGTGATGAGGAACCGCTCGGCGAGGAGTTGCGATTCGTGGATCTCAAGCTCGATACCGCCACGCGCTTTGCCTATCGCGGCGAGCGGCGCATCGAGCTGACGACCCGTGAATTCGACTTGCTGCGGCTCTTCATGCGACACCCGAATCAGGTGCTTCCGCGCGAGATGATCATGGATCGCGTCTGGGGGCATGATTTTTACGGTGAGTCCAACGTGCTCGAGGTCTATATGTCGAATCTGCGCCGCCACCTTGAGCTGGATGGTGAGCCGCGCTTACTCGTTACCGTCCGCGGGGCTGGCTATGCGCTCCGAGACCCCGATGCCTGACGTCTCGTGGCGCGGAATGTGATGGACATCCGTGTCTATTCGCCTGCGATTTACCATCTCAGCTGCCGCGCTCATGCTGGTCGTGTTGCTCGCGCTCGCGGTCGGTGTGCACTTTATGCTGGCCCGCAGCCTGCAGTCGGACATGGATCAGCGCCTCCATAACGTCTTCCAGACCTATATCGAGACGCCTGAGCTCGGCGTCGACACGCGCACTGGCGAGATCATTCCCAATCTTGCCCAGCCCGACCCATTCGCCGCGCCCGGCCTCTATATCCAGACTATTCTGCTGGAAGGCGATGAGTTCGCTATCGGACCGAAGACCAGTAACCTGCGCAAGGAGACTATCCCGGTTTCACGTGAAACGATCGTGGATAACCTCGATAGCCAGCCAACGTTCTACGATGAGTCCATCGACGGCACGCCAATTCGAGTCTATTCGGCCCCGGTGGTGACGGTGAGCGATGATCAGCTCTTTGCCCTGATCCAGGTCGCTGAGAGCCGCGAGCAGATGCTCGACACGCTCCAGCAACTGCGCGCGATCATGTTCGTCGGCATCGTCCTTGGCACGATCATCACCGCTGGTGCTGCCTGGCTGGTGGCGGATACCGCCTTGCGCCCGCTGCGCCGGGTTGCTGCGACCGCTCGCAGGGTGGGAGAGTCGACCGATCTCTCGCAGCGTGTGAGCCCGCCGGGTACTAATGACGAGGTCGCGCGACTGGCAGACACGTTCAATGCCATGCTCAACCGCCTGGAAGCCTCGTTCGATGCCCAGCGCCGCTTTGTTGCCGATGCCTCGCACGAGCTGAGAACGCCACTGACGGCCCTGCGAGGCAATGCTGACATCCTCCTCAGCCTGGTGCGCGACAACCGCCTCGATCTCGAACTCCTGGAGGAGGGGCTGAGCGATATCGGCAATGAGTCCGACCGCATGAGCCGCCTCGTCCACGATCTGCTGATTCTGGCTCGCGCGGATGTGGGCTGGAAGCCCGCCATGGATCAGGTCGATTTGGAGGCCATCGTCGATGAGGTTGCCCGCATCACCAGCCCGCTGGCGGACGCCCATGAGTTCAGCGTCTCGTATGAGGCGGGCGATGTGCCGCTGGTCGGGAGCACCGATCAGCTCAAGCAACTGCTCGTCATCCTGATCGACAACGCCTTCTCGCACACGCCCGCTGGAACCAAGGTGCATGTGCAGGTGTTCACCGAGGGCGAGGACGTCGTGCTGCAGGTGAGTGACGACGGCCCCGGCTTCAGCGAAAAGCAGACGGAACACATCTTCGATCGCTTCTATCGCCCCGATGTCGCCCGCTCGCGCACGTCGGGTGGCACGGGTTTGGGTCTGGCGATTGCGCGCTGGATCGCTGAGATTCATCATGGTTCGATCAGCGTCAAGAGCGCCCCCGGCGAGGGCAGCACCTTCAGCGTCAGGCTACCGCTCAGGCGCCATGCCTTCGGTGAAGATGCTCAGGGAGCGCGGCTCGAACACGAGCGACCACGGATGCTGCCGGCTGCTGGCGGAGCTGACAAATAGACTAGCTCCCTGATTCAAGCTGCAGAAGATAGCGCTCGATCGCGTCGCAGGCCTCGCTGATCAGGCGCGCGGCGGTGGCGTCGGTTGCCAGCGCCAGCGGCAGGAACTCAGCCCGGCTGACAGCCAGATAGCGTTGCGCCTTGGCGGGATTGTTGGCATGGATGACACTTCGCAAGTTGTCGATCCTGTCCGCCAGCTTCACTAGCCTCGAATCGAGCGACAAGCCCGGCAGGCGATCCATATAGGCGCGATCTCGCTCTTCCCGCTGCTCTCGCGGTACTGCAGGTTTGGTGAGGTCGCTGACGATGCCGAGCACCCGCTCGCCGAAAATTGACCCCAGCAGTTCTGGCGTGACTTCTGGGCTATCTTCCAGGACGTCGTGGGCAAGCGCCGCGATGACCAGATCAGTGTCGTCTTGATACCCAAGCTCATGCCAGAGAATTTGGACGACCCGCACGGGGTGTTCGATGTAGGGCGTGCCTTCGTCCCGCGTCTGACCTTGATGCGCGGCGGCAACGAAGAGATAGGCTTGCTGCAGTCGCTGGCGGTCGTGCTCCGCCAATGCGGCAAGGATCAGCGAGAGTGCGGGTGAGATCTCGGCTGGGCGGTATGGCGCATCCATCGTCAGACTGCCTCTCGTATCGTGCATCATTAGCTGTTCGCTGGCTATAGTAGAGTACCTGCCAGCGTGGGTCAGCATCAAGAGGGGCGAGCCAGCGAGGTAATGGGGGCATGAACGCTCGAGGCAATTCTCGACCATTCGGCGCAGGACGTTTGCTGCTCTTCATCATTCTCGCCGTGCTGCTCACGGGTTGCGCCCGAACGTCGTTCCAGTCAACCTTCAACGGCGACGGTAGTGCCAGCCACCAGATTGCCATCACGTTGCCACGCGAGCAATTCGAGGAGGCCGAGCAGGGCGACGCCGCGGACGTGATCGCCTCGCTACGGGAGCGGACCGATGCGGCTGGTTTGCGCGTCTCTCGCACGTTGACTGCCGAATCAGTGACGATTCACATCGTGTCCGATACGACGAACGCTCTGGAAGTTGGCGGAGCGCTCAACAGCCTTGTCAACGCCACCGGCATCACCGCCGAGCCGGGTATCAACGCGCCATTTATCGGTGAGTTCCGGCAGGAGAAGGGCGCGCTCGGCGGGAGCTCCTATGTCCTGGACCTGACGGTCAACGGCGAGCAGCTCTTTCAAGGCCTCTACCAGTTCGCGCTGGTCATCGAGCCATCGTTGTCCGAAGATCAATTCCGGGAGGCGCTGACGATTGATTACGTGGCGCAGCTGCCGGGCCAGATCGACGAGACTACTGGTGACCAGATTGACAACCATACCGTCAGGTGGGAGATTCCGTTCGACCGCACAATCGAGCTGCGCGCTACGTCTTCGACCTCGCCCCAGCACGCCGCGATGTTCTTTATCGGTGGCGGTGTCGCGGTCTTGATACTGCTGCTTGCGATCGGGCTAGCATCGGGCTTGATCCTGATACAGTGGAGGCGGTTGACTGCCCACCTCGCCCGCATCTCTGCCACGCTGCCGCGCGGAAGCACGATCACGGCGCCAGGGATCTGGGTCAGCCAGCGCCTCAGCGGCCTGGTACGACGGCTCTGGGCACGAGCAGGCAGTACCGAACCGGCGCCGATTCGCGGCCTGACGCCACCAGTTGATGAAGATGAGGAGGAGCAAGGGGATGGCCCTGAATCCGAAGGAGCTTGACCGGCTGCTCGTCTTCACAGCTGCCGAACTCGCCCGGCGCCGGCTGGCGCGTGGGGTCAAGCTCAACCACCCAGAGGCGGTCGCGCTGTTGACCGATGAGATCTTTGAAGCTGCCCGTGATGGGATGAGCGTCGAGGAGGTCGTCGCGCACGCCGCAACGATCCTGACGGCCGAGAGTGTCATGGATGGCGTCGCTGAGATGGTGCCGTCGCTCTCCGTCGACGCGCTCTTCCCCGATGGCACGCGGCTAGTCACCGTCAACAATCCGATTGGACCGGCACGATGACCCCAGGCGAAGTGATCTCCACTGGTGAACCAATCGAGATACATGCGGGCCTGCCAGTCACCCGGGTCACCATGACGAATCGTGGCCCAGTGCCGGTGCATCTGACGGCGCACTTTCACGTCTTCGAGGCCAACCCGCGCCTCGAATTCGACCGGCTCAAGGCATACGGCATGCGGCTCGATACACACGCCAAGGGATCGGTCCGGTTCGAACCGGGAGAGACGAAGACGGTGGATCTTGTGCCGATTGGCGGGCGCCGCATCGTGCAAGGCTTCAATGGCGCTGTGAACGGGCCGCTCGACGACACCGACCCGCGGCAAGCACTGGATCGGTTGCTCGCACGCGGATTTCTGCATCGCGAGGAGGCGTAGCGTGCCCCAGTCTATGGAGCGATCGGATTATCACCGCCTCTTCGGGCTCACGACCGGCGACAGGGTCCGTCTGGCCGACACCAATCTCTTCGCGCGCATCGAGCATGATGATTCACTGGCCGGGTCCGAGCCAGTGGCGGGCTTTGCACGACCAATGCGTGATGGCATGCTCTTCGGCCGCAGTTCGCCAAGCCAGCTCGACATGGTGGTCACCAACGTGATCGTTATCGACCCGGTGCTGGGTATCTTCAAGACCAATATCGGGATCAAGGACGGCCGGATCACCGGTGTTGGCCGAGCCGGAAACCCCGATGTCACCGACAACATCGACCTGGTGATCGGATCGGCGACCGGCATCATCCCCGGCGATGGTTTGATCGCGACCCCCGGCGCGGTTGATAGCCACGTGCATCTCTCGTCATCGAGCCTGGTCGGGGCGGCGCTGTCGAGCGGGGTCACGACGCTGGTGGCGCAGGGCAGCGGTGCGGTCTGGGACCTCGGCGTCAACCCGCGTGCCAACATGCTGCATGTCTTCGAAGCGTTTGAGTCGATCCCGATCAATCTGGCGGTGCTCGGGCGCGGTTCGACCGATATCGATCAGCTGGAGGCGCATTTCGAGTCAGGCTGTGCTGGTCTCAAGATTCACGAGGACGTGGGCGCATTTCCTGCTGTCATCGATGCCTGCCTGACCGTCGCGGATCGCTTCGGCGGGCAGGTCGCGATCCATACTGACGGCATCAATGAGGCTGGCGCGTTGCAGGAGACGGTCAGCGCGATCGCCGGGCGCTCGATCCATGCCTATCACGTTGAAGGTTCCGGTGGCGGTCACTCGCCGAACATCATCGAGATCTGCTCAGAGCCAAATATCATTGGCTCCTCGACCAACCCGACCTTGCCCTATTCGATCAACAGCCTGGCCGAGCAGTTCGACATGATCGTCAGCGTCCACCGCCTCGACCGCAGATTGATCGAGGATGTCAAAGCCGCCAGCGATCGGGTGCGTGCCACGACGATCGCCGCCGAAGATATCTTGCACGATATCGGCGCGATCTCGATCGTCTCTTCGGACTCGCAGGGCATGGGCCGGCTCGGCGAGGTAACGTCTCGCACCTGGCAGGTCGCACATCACATGAAAGAGGTGCGCGGGGGAGGCTTCGACCCTGAGCGTGGCGAGGGGGACGATAACACTCGCATCCGTCAATACGTCGCCAAGCTCTCGATCAATCCCGCTATCGCTCACGGCCTCGATCAGCACGTGGGTAGCCTGGAGCCGGGCAAGCTGGCTGACATCATCCTCTGGCACCCAGCCTTCTTCGGGGCCAAGCCGGCGGTCGTCATCAAGGCCGGGTTCGTTGCCTATGGCCAGGTGGGCGACAGCAACGGCTCGACGCGATCCAGCCAGCCGATGGTCTACCGGCCGATGTGGGGCGGGATGGGGCAAGCGCCAGCCAGGCTCGCCTTCAACTTCGTCTCCGAGGCGGCAGCGCGTGGCATTCCCGACGGTAGCCATCTCCAGCGTCGCCCGCTGGCGATCTCGAACACGCGCGCTACCCACAAGAACGCGATGCGACATAACGTGGCAAGCCCGCGCGTCGAGGTCGACCCCGAGTCGCTCGAAGTCTTTATCGAGGGCATGCCGGTCGTGAATCCACCAGCCGAGACACTGCCGCTGGCCCAGCGCTACTTCCTGGGCTAGAGCAGCCCGCAATCGAGCATGGCGGCTTTGGCAATATCCGCGATGATGCGCTCGCCGGTGACTGGGTCGTCGAGCTCGCTGAGATAGACCGCAACCAGCACCGTGCCGGCCGGGCCGGTGATGAACCCGACATCGTTGCAGACGCCGTTGAGCGAACCCGTCTTCGATCCCCAGCGGTAGTCATCCGTATCCGGCACCCAGCGGCCGATGCGATGCGTATTCTGTTGCTTCTCCAGCAGATCGACGATTGCCGCACAAGATTCGGCCGAGGCGGCGGTGTTCTCGAGGATCGCGTCGACGCAGGTGACATAATCGTTTGCCGCAGCCAGGTTCTCCGGCGGATCGCCCTCGCCCGCTGGCCGCCCCAGCATCGGCCGGCTGAGCCGAGAGGTCGTCATTCCCAGCTCCTGCATCGTCTGATTGACCTGTTCGAGTCCGGCGACGTCGATGAGCATATTGGTGGCGGTGTTGTCGCTGATCGAGATCATCAGGTAGAGCAGATCGTCGATCGTGGTCGGCAGGCCGTCGTGCAGGTGCAGCAGAACACCGCTGCCGTCTGTTTTGTCAGTAGCGGTGAGGGCGCGCGTGTCGCCCAACGAGATCTCACCGCGCTCGATCTTGCGGAAGATCTCAATCATGATCGGGATCTTTACTGTGCTGGCGGCAGGTGAGGGGTAATCTCCATTGCGCTCCCACCGCTCGCCGCCGGGAGCCTGTACCGCGACCCCAACCTTGGCGTGCTGCTCACCTTCGGCCACCGCGTCCTCAACATGCTTCCACTCCACGATCTCCGCCCTCCTTACGCTCAAATCCCTGGCGGCATCGTAGCGTATGCGGGATGCAGTGCGGTGGGTTATTCGTCGGCTAGGTAGGTGTCGTCATTGGGGAGATCAAGGACGGGAAGCTCTTCGAGCAAGACGGGGTTGTCGTCGGCGGCGACGCGGTTGTAGCGCACGACGCCGCAGCCACGGCAGCGATGGACGACGACTTGTTCGCCATCAGACTTGAAGGCGGTGCCGATCGGTTCCATCAACGATCCGCACTCGCTCCGCCGGTCACCTGGCGTCTTCTCGTCAACGTGCAGTGAGTGGAGGCACATCGGGCAGTGATTGCGGTGCCGGCCGCCGGTCGGGGGGATGCCGATGAAGTTCTTGCAGTGCGAACACTTGAATGGACCGCTCGGCTCATCGCGTCGCAACCGTCGCGAATCGGAGAGATCCTGCGCCTTGGGTTGCCGCTTGCGAGATCGTCGTGCTCGCGGGCGCTCAAATTCCTCTTCGTCGTAGAGTTCTTCGGCCAGGTCTTCCAGATCGTAGCCGCTTGGATATCGCTTGCGGGGCAAAACTGCTGATCTCCTCTTGGATGCGCTCGTGGCACGGCAATGCGGTGAGATGAACGCATCGGAGGATACGCAGCCCCTGCCACTATGTCAATCGGCCTAGTCTGGCGCGGTATGCTTGGTGCATGATGGTTACTACTACTGATCTCAAAATTCACCCAACTCCTCGCCAGCCGCGAAATGTTCCGCGGTCGATCTATGATCTGTCGCTCGATGAGCTCGGTTCATGGATGGTCGAGCGCAATCAGCCTGCATACCGGGCACGTCAAGTTTTCCGGTGGCTCTATGACAAGCTGGCCGTTGACTACCACGACATGACCAACCTGCCACCTGCGTTGCGCGATGAGCTGGCTGAGGCGTTCCCGATCGCTGCGGCCGTGCCAGTGCGGGAGATCTGGACTGACGACGATCAGACGCTCAAGATGCTCTACCGCGCACCGGACGGCCACACCTTCGAGACGGTGTTGATGTTCTACCCACAGCGGGTGACCGTTTGCGTCTCCTGCCAGGTGGGGTGTGCCGTTGGTTGCTCGTTCTGCGCGACCGGGATGAGCGGTTTGCTGCGCAATTTGACGACCGGCGAGATGGTCTTTCAGGCAGTCGATATGGCTCGCCGAGCGCGCGAACAGGGCCGCCAGCTCAGCAATCTGGTGATGATGGGGATGGGTGAGCCGTTCCATAATTACGCCGCAACGATGCGTTTCATCGGCATCCTCAACGACCACCAGGGCTTCGACTTTGGAGCGCGCCGGATGACGATCTCAACCTCCGGCATCGTGCCCTTTATCGACAAGCTGGCCGGCGAGCCGGTGCAGGTCAATCTGGCGGTCTCGATCCACGCTGGCAATGATGTGCTGCGATCTTCGCTGGTGCCAATCAACCAGCGCTGGCCGATCAGTGATCTGATCGGTGCGGTCCGGCGTTACATCGATCAGACCGGCCGGCGCGTCTCGTTCGAGTACGCGCTGATGACCGGCGTCAACAGCAGCGACGAGCACGCCCTCGAGCTGGCGGACTGGCTGCGCGGGATGCTCTGCCACGTCAACGTCATCCCCTATAATCCGACTCCCGGCGCGCCCTACGAGCGGCCGACGCCGGAAGGTGTCGAGCGGTTTGTGAAGGTGCTGACCGATGCCGGGATCCCGGCGACGGTGCGCTACTCTCGCGGTGTCGACATCGGCGCGGCCTGCGGTCAGTTGCGCGCCGAGCACGAGCAGCGAGCCGCCTCGTGACCGGATCCTCCGACCTGTTGCTCTGCGAGACGGTGCTCGACGACATCAGCCCTGAATATTTCGAGTTGCTGGCAGAGCGACTGCGTGAAGCGGGCGCGACCAGCGTCGAGTTTGTGCCGGCCTTCAATGCTGCCGGTCGACCGGGCTATCTTGCACGGGCGATCTGCCCAGTTGAGTGCCGCGAGCAAGTCAGCGAAGCATTCATCCTTCATTCGACGGCGCAGGCGGTGCGAATCGTGCCCTGCCAGGAGATCCGTGCTGGACTCGAGATCCGCAGTGTAACGACGCGTTGGGGTGAGGCGCGGCTGCACCTCAAGCTCTGGCAAGGGATCGTGATCGATGCCCGCCCGCTTTACGAGGATGCAGCCGCGCTAGCTCGCGAATCTGAAGCACCGCTCTCGGTCGTCACAGGCGAGATCACCCGGCTCGGCGAAGCCTACGTTGGCCGCCGTCTGGCGAACGATGTCTAGCATCTACGACTCGCCTGAAGAACGAACGATTATCCATAAGCCGCACTTCAACCATGATCAATCACCTGCGGACGTGAGCAGCGCCTTGATTGACTTGACATCACGCGAGATGCTCCCCACTTGGTGTTCGAGTTGTGTCAGCCGTTCGAGCAATGCGGCTCCAGTTTCGTCTGAGAACTGTTCCACCGATGAGGCCTGATGGTCCTCCGGCAGGTGATTGAAGACAAGCTCCTGAAGATTCAGCGACTCTGCCAGCGCCTCAAGTTCACCCACGGAAAAGAGCGTGCCGAGCTTCGGTTCCCAAGATAGAACATGATCGATCCACGAGTCGAGATTGTAGAACCACATGCCATATCCCGAGTCCGGTTTTCTCGGTAATCGATGCCAAACATTGTCGGGTGAGATCAGCACCAGATCGGGCCACACTTTATAGGCATCTATTGCGTCGACCAAGTTGGACTTATCCCGATAGAGCCGTTGGTTATTGAAGAGCCACATGTTGACTGTGTTGGCGGTATTTACCGTCTGCCAGTACGGCGAGGTGTCTTCCCCGTAGTGGAAGCCTGGGAGTGGCGCCCATTTATTTGGAGCTATCTCAACACTCCATTGACCATTGACCGTTCCGCGTACTGCCTTATCAAAATGCTTGACTTCGGCCACGATCAAGGTGGAGTGTTGAGTGGGCGGTTCGCCAGCACGGATGATCGCAATATCGCTACTGCGTTCGCCCCAGTTCACCTCAAAAAAGACAAAGTAATTCTCATCTAGAATGCTAAGCGCGTCTACGATGTCCGGATCGATAAGTTCCGGGTCTGGATTGCCTGCATAATAACGAGGAGGCATCAGACGTTCCTTTCTTATGTTTGACGTAGCAGGATTTGCAAAGACCTGACCGCACGCAGAAATCAACCCAAACGCCACTCGCACGCATGGTCGCTAATGATCTACGGTTGATGCTTTGGATGACCGTGATGGCTGAGACGCAGCAGATGCACAACAATCAAGGGTGAGTTGTAGTGGGTATGCCGCAATCTACATCATAGCTCGATCTCGTTGTTTTAACTTCCATCGTCCATACCATGAGAAAAAGTGAGATCTATTCGGTCTTTTATTGACGCGAGACACCGGATCCGAACCTGGAACGTCGACCTCTGATCGCTTTAAAACGATCCCTTGATGCTCGCATCAGACTGCCATCAATATCGCATTCCGCAGACTAAGAATTAACGCCATGCCTAGGTAAAACAAGCTCCCCACGTAGATATGGTTTGCCCTATCTTGCCCTATAATGACAAATTCCCCGCGTGCTTTCGCAACCTCCTTCCCTGTCTTTGCCGATGGTCTCCAGTGTAGTTGGGTTTAGGCAAATTAGCAAGGGCAAGCTTCGAATTTGATCTGTTGTGAGTGATCTCAGAACCGGCATCTGGCGACGATACGCGTTAGGATCGTTGAGGCTGGATGGAGTTCGAAATTCACTGGAAGGAACATTGATGGCGCAAGTTGCGATCATTATGGGCAGCACGAGCGACAAGTCCTATATGGATGAGACGGAGCGGATACTCGGAGAGCTGGGTGTCAGCTTCGAGACGCATGTGATGTCGGCGCATCGCACCCCGCAGAAGGTGCATGAGTTCGCAGTCGGTGCGCGCGATGCGGGCGTCGAGGTGATCATCGCCGGAGCTGGCGGTGCCGCCCATCTGCCGGGCGTCATCGCTGCGTGGACGACCGTGCCAGTTATCGGCGTGCCACTACCGGGCAGTGATTTGAACGGTTGGGATGCCTTGCTGGCGATTGTCCAGATGCCTCCGGGCGTGCCGGTGGCAACCGTCGGCGTCGGCAAGTTCGGCTCCCGGAATGCTGCCTATCTCGCGGCCCAGATTATTGGCGTCGGTGACGAGACGGTCCGCAAGGCGTACGCCGACCACCGCGAGAAGCAGGCCGGAATCCCTATTTCCTGACGCTGCCGGTCTACTCGCCGTTAGGATAGAGCTCAAAGTATTTGTCGTAGAACCGCCGGGCAACGGGGGCAGCAGCTTCCGACCCGGCGACACCGTGTTCGACCATGGTGATGACCGTGGCGCGCGGATTGTCGCTCGGCGCGAAGGATGCGAACCAGGCGTGGTCGGTGACGCCGGCCGTTACCTGTGCCGTGCCAGTCTTGCCAGAGACAGAATACGGTGCTCCTTGGAAGGCAGCCGTCGAGGTGCCATCGGAGGCGTGCACGACGTCGTACATCCCATCCGTCAAGATCTTGATCTGATCCTTCGTCAACGGGAGCTTGCCGGATTCTTCAGGCTTGCCGGAGTAGACGACATCACCGTTGAGGTCGATGACATCCAGGATCATGTAGGGCTTGTAGAGCGTGCCGCCATTGGTGATCGCGACATAGGCGTTGGCGACCTGGAGTGGCGTCGCTGCGAAGTAGCCCTGGCCGATGGCGAAGTTCACGGCATCGCCGCGTGACCAGTACTCACCGAGTGTGTCGAACTTCCAGTCGGGTCCTGGCACGGTTCCCTCGGCTTCGGAGAGAGCGTCCAGTCCCGTCGGCTTGCCGAATCCAAAGGCGCGGGCCATATCCGGCAGCAGGTGTTCATCCTTCTCGTCGAGCTGCGCGCCGATCTGATAGAAGACGGTATTGCACGAGCGATAGATGGCGCGGTGCAGGTTCATCTCTCCCTGGCCACCAGGAATCCAGTCGTGCCATACCTGATCCGGCGCTTCTGGCAACGAGAAGGTGCCGGTGCAATCGAACCAGCTATCAGCGGTGAGTCCGAGATTGACGATGCCCGCTGCCGCCGTCACCAGCTTGAAGACTGACCCGGTGGGGTAGGTTCGCTGGGTGGCGCGATTAATCATCGGGGTCGTCTCGGGGTCGTTGACTGCTGCCCACTCTTCGTCGGTCATGCCGATGACGAACTTGTTGGGATCGAAGGAAGGCCGGCTC
>CAYNTE010000057.1:14432-18056 GCA_964399615.1 uncultured Thermomicrobiales bacterium | reverse complement strand
TGGCCGAAGAACTGCCAGCGTACGAAGACCCAGACGATGATCGGCAGGCTGAACGGCACGATCTGGAGGATGATGATGACTCCGAGCAATTTGGCCAGCGCGTCGCCGAGCACCCTGATGCGCCGGAACCCCTGAACATAGCAGCGGAGCGCATTTGTTGGTCTGAAGGCGTGGATATCGGCCATTGCCTGGATGATGGCGGGCGCGACGATCAAGAGCATGGCGACCTGCTGGATGCCGCTCACGAAGATCGTCAAGAAATAGTGCGCCTCGGTAGTGTCCTCAAAGTACTTGACGGCGAAGTCAAATGGCGGCGTGTTCGCGCTGAAAATCTGGATGGCATTGAAGATGATGCCGATCGGGATGGTGACGAGGCCGATCTGGAGGAAGAGATGCCAGTGGCGTCCATAGAACCAGATCGCGACCATCAGGCCGGGTAGTGTAGGAATGATCATGATGACGATGATGGCAATGATGGCCGCTGCGACCAGTGCGAGCGCCCACGGATATTGGTCGACGATCATCAGGAGTGAGGCGCCGGAGGCGCTGACACTGCAAAAGATGTCGGTGGTGCTGGGTCCGATCAGATTGGAGCCAGGAACGCGGAGACTGGAGCTGCGCCAGCTCTCCATCGCGCCGACGGGGGTGTTCCACTTCCCGCCAAGGTTTGGGCCGCGAGGTCCATTGAATTCCCATGATTGTCGCTCGCCCCAGCGGCCCTGAAAAAGCAACCAGGCGAAATCGCCAGCCGGTGAAGGATCGGCAGGGATCAGGACGGGGTTCAAGGGGACGCGTGCTGATGGTCCCAATGTCGTGTCACAGCCGAAACCGGTGCCATTCTCACCCCAACCGATGTAGAGTGCGCTTTCATATTGCGATGCGTGGGAGCCAGAGGCGGCGTAGACGATCGGGTGATCGCCCTCGCGATGGAGTTTGTCGTCGTCCCACTCCGCCAGTTCGCCACCGCCGTGCTGTGCATAACCGACGCGCTCTGGCTCCATCGTCAACGTGGCTTCGACGCTGGTCGTGTCGAAGAGCAGCTGGATCATCTCCCAGTCGCCCTCGTGCTTGTTGTTGAAGTCGTTATAGACATAGAAGAACCAGTATTGCAGGACGACTTTCTCGGCCTCGGGGTCGATGACGACGCGGGCGTAGGTGGTTGGCTCTAGCGGTGGTTCTAGTCTGGCTCGTTCGAATCGCTCATAGGCGCAGCCGGGCCGGAGGGCACGGCCGGGCAGATCGAGATAGGAGCCTTCGGGAGCGGCGGCCAGGGCTGCGGCACTGGGTACGGGGTCGATGACTGGATCTCTGGCTCGGTCGCCACCGCCATCGGTACGCAGCAGGACCGCGGAGTCATTGAGGACAATATCGACGGGCGCTGGCGTGTACGGCTCACCATCAGTCGAGCATGGGGCAGGCTGAATCTTGAGCATGGCGATGGGCGTGAAGCGCTCTGCAAGTTGCTGGGCTGCTGGACTGTCGTCAGGGATCGTCTCTGCTGATGCGACCAGAGGAGAGAGCAACGCCACCAGAGCAGCGATTGCCAGCGCCACACCGGTTGCTCTTCGTGGTCGTGCCATAGCCAAGCACCGCACTTCGTCGGATTCATCGTCTCCGCCTGAAACCCAGTGCAGATTATAGGGACGACGACACGTCGACTACATTTCGATTCGACCCATCTGTCAAGCTAAGTTGTCTTCCACTCCTCGACCAGGCTGCTGATGCGCCGTGCGTTGAGCCAGATTTCGCGAGCGCGGCGGGTCTCGGTGGTACGCTGTCGATCAGAGACGTTCTCCAGCGCCATATCAACGAACGCCTGCTGATCCTGCCCGGCGATATCAGCCACAGTGCGGCCGCGCAGCTGCTGGCCCAGGTTCGAGCGTGGACTGATGCCAGCAAGTGCGGTGGCTGGCAGTTCAGTGGCTGATTCGACAAACCCGCCGTGTTCGGAGCGCCAGCGGTCGATGCCGGAGCTATCGAGAAGCTCGGAGATGCCGGCACTGACGACCCGCAAGTCGGGCACGGAGAGCCGGACGCCCTGTAGCGGGAGGGTCGCCTCACCGACACTCTCGACGGTATCGGCTGGATTGACGCTGGTGAGTGCGAAGATCTCACGCAACGTGTAGATCTGATCGGCATCCGGATCGTAATACTCGCGGTCTCCCTCTCGGTCGAGCAGACTGGCGAAGGTTTCTCCTGGCTGCACTGCGAAGTGGACGGGGAACGAGATCCAGTCGCCGGCGGTCGTCCGCACCGGTATGCGCGTTTCAGGTGTCTCATTTTCCGCGGCGCTGAGGTCGAGAAGAGTCGGGCGGCCCAGAGCCAGCGCCGCTAGATGCGCGCGATTGATCAGTGATCCGGCAGGAGTGAAGCCACCGCCAGCAACCTGCTGACAGAGGAAGTAGTAGTCGCCGTAACTTGCGACATAACGGCGGTGGGTGAAGCAATCGATCTCCTGAATCTCCTGCTGCGCGTTCATCGTGATATCGGCGAGGATGACCCACGGTTCGGATGGGCAGGGCGGACAAGGGCGCAAGTTGGTGCCATCGCAACCCGCGACGTGCTCGAGGTTGGTTGGGGGCATCGGGTCGTAGGTGCTCGGCAATCGGGAGAGCACCTTGATGGCGAAGCTATCGCGGATCCGGCTGTACTCACAGTCGGACAGGTCGCAGCCGCAAGCACCAACCGCGGAGCGTACAGGGCGCGTGCTGCACTCTTCGTAGCGCACGGCTATGTAGAGTGTCTGGCCTGCACGGCGGTCGACTTGAATGTTGCTGCACCAGGGGTCGAGCGCATCACCGCAAGGTCCGACAGCATTGCCATCGAGATCTTCGTGACAGAGATCGACGACGGTTTCGGCATCGATCATGATCTCGTCGCCGTACGGCCCGAGGACGTAGCCTGGCTCGACAACGACTTGGCAGGGCTGGTTTCCTTGTCGCACTCTGACGCCGCAGACGATGCCCCAGCCGTGCAGCATCCGGTTGTGGCGGCGATGCTTCTCGATGAAGTAGTTCTGCTCCTGCGTGAGATCGTCCGAGCCGAGCAGTAGCCCGGGAAAGAAGCGCGTTCTGGTGCGGCTCGTCGCTCCCCCTGGCTGGCAAACGGTGCGTGTATCAATCATCGGTCAAACCCCTATTCTGCAACGGGTCGCGGATGTCAGTCGACGTCGTCGAGTGTCTGGAACCAGGAATTGAAGCGCCCGCCCTCTGTGCCGTCGCCGGATTGCGGCAGGGTTTCGCCAGAATCTGTGATGCGGTCCCACAACTGGCGTGAAAGGGAGTCGGTACCTTCGATCTCCCAGATCCGTCGCAGGGCGTCTTGGTTGAGACGTGTGCCGCGGAATTCGGCATCGAGCAGGAGCGGCGACGGGTCGTCGTTCGTGATGTTGTCGTTTTCGGCGACCATCTGGACGAGGAAGCGAGCGCGGATGAAGCCGCCATCCAGGGGCTCGAACCGGTAGCGGTAGGTGGGTTCGCCGGTTCCCAGCACGGGATCGTCGATCAGCTCACCGCCGACAAGTCCGATCCGGCCTATCTCGAACGTTTCATCGAAGCGATTCTGGATTCGCCAGGCACGTAGCCAGGGGCGTGGGTCAGCCAGGTCCGCCGGGTCCATCTCCTG
>CAYNTE010000057.1:5035-14332 GCA_964399615.1 uncultured Thermomicrobiales bacterium | reverse complement strand
GCAGTGACGTTGAACTCTACGGTCGCATCAGCTACCGGTGCATTATCCCGCAGCACCTCGGCGACGAGCGGTTGTGGCAGTGTCGTGCCTGCCGACGCGATCTGGTTGTCGCCGGAGACATAGCGGAGAATCGTTTCGGCTGCACAGCAGGCATCGACACGGTCGGCAAGGCAGAGGATCAAATCGAGCAGCATGGCATTGCTGTAGAGGATGGGCCGAGCGCCGCAGCTGTCGATCTCACCGATGGTGCCGTCCGCAGCGATCTCTATCGTCGCGAGTACGACACAGTCGTCGCTTGGCTCCGGGCACGCGCCCGAGAGGGTCTCACACAGCACGTCCCGACGGTTCAGATCATCGGGTGGGTCCTCAGGGAAGATCAGTGCACACTGTTGCGCCGAAAGCTGCCCCGGTTCGTCAGATTCCTGGGCGTGAATCTGGAGCATGTAGCGCTCCCGGATCGTGCTCGGCTGGCAGCCCATCTGGGGGTCGCAATCATCAACGAGTGCCGGTGCAGGGTCGCTGGCACATTCGAGATAGCGGATGCAGAGCGTCACGGTCGTTGGTCCGGTGACCGGAGCGCCGTCGGGACGTCCGCAGTCGTCGGTGGGCTGGCGGGGGTCAATTGGTGGGGACTCGTTGGGCACGATGATCTCACGGCCAAATTGATCGACCGCGACACCTGGCCCGACGCGGATGCGGCTGCCATCGGCAGTGGCGACGACGTCGAGTCCACAGAGGACTCCGTAGCCAAGCGAGAGCCGGTTGAGCAGCCAGCGTTTGCGATTGTGGTAGTCCTGCTCTATCTCGAAGTGCCAGACATCCATCAACTTCCCGTAGAAGTAGTTGTTGCGGGCCGGAGATGCGAGTCTCCCAAGCCCCCGGCTCGTTGATTGGTGATCTAACATGGCGGCCTCCTCCTTCGTGGGTCTCAGGTGAGCTGTGTGCGTTCGCCGATGACGGTATTGCGACCGATAGTTCCGCCGACACGGGTATCGGCGAATGAGCCTGCGAGCCAGGTGTCGACGCCGAGATCGTGATCGACGTCGATCTGGAAACTGGGCTTGGTTGGGCCGACGATGGTGTCGATGCTGATGCGGGATTGCATGCCGATGCGCATTTCCGCGCCGATCGAACAGAGCTGATAGGACGTATGAGCGGGCTTCTCGCGGTCGATGACGGCGCGAACGTCGTCGAGTGTGGCGTCGCCCGCGAATTCGGCGTTGTAGACCTGGACGGTAAAGCAGTGTGCGAGGTCATCGAAGAGTGGCGCACCGAAGTCGTCCCCGTCCTCGATCAGATGCGATTCGGAGAGGACCGCAGTCGAACCAAGCACCGCTCCCTCTGCCTCAGCTGTGGCCAATCTGGTGCTGAATCCTAAGACGGATTGCGGGCTGTCGAGCTTCCAGATTGATATGTCGCGGGCTGGCTCGCTGATGTGGGCTGTCGCGCCGGTGTGCAGCTTGATGAGCTGACGCAGACTATCGACCGTGCCACGCCGGGCATGGGCTTTGAAAGCTCTCGCTACGGATTCGCGACGGGTTGGGCCGTCCCAGCGCTCATCGAGTGGCTGATCAACCCATGTCGAGAGCCAGCCGAGCCAGGCTGCGTCCGGCGGTGAATCGGGCGCAGCCAGAGCATCGAAGAGCAGCGGCAAGTCATCGATCAACTGCTCTTCATTCGCAAGCAAGCTCTCGAACAAGGCCAGGAACTGATCGAGGAACGCCCGGCTCGGCTCGTCTTCTTGGTAGATGGCCGGCAGATGCTGGATGTATCCCTGATGACTGTGCGAGACGTGTATCTGATGGATCTGTGGGGTCGACTGTCCGTTCCCGGTCAACTCTCCCGCCAGCCAGAAGTACTGTCCTGGGCCGTTCTGAATCAGGAACTGTGTTGCGTCGGGCGGCGCGGCGTTCCACGGGTTGCCCGGTGCAGGTGGTGGGGCGACTGGGGAATTCGTAACGGCGGTATAGAGCTGGAGGTGGTTTTCGTCGTCCAAGCTGCCCGCTTCGACGATCACCTCATGCCAGTGAACAGGACCAACGTCGGAATCGAACGGACCGGCGATGAAGGTGCCAGCCTCTCGGTAGGCGACGCTGCGCTCAATGACTCGAATCTCGCTCGTGCCGTTGCCGAGAGCGAGCAAGTCGCCGTCCAAGCTGATCGCCATCGCGGCTGTGATGGGAATCAGGCTGATGAGTGTTCCTGATGCATCGAAGAGATTGATGCCACGAGTGTCGCTGACAGCCAGATAGTCTCCGAAGAGCGCGACAGCGTTTGGCGAGCTGAGCTGGCTGCCGATGCCCTGCCAGCGGTTTGTCAGGTCACCATCGAGCGTGCCGGTCAGGTCGAAGACGAACAGACGGATGGGTTGTAAGTCGAGGACGTAGAGGCGCTCCCCAGCTGATGTCGTCGAGACGGCGACTGCTGCCGGGGCGTTGATTTGTCCGGCGATAGTTGTGGCGAACGTGAGATCTGGCAGGCCGTTGGCATCAAGCTTCTGGAGGCTGCCGCTGGTCCAGACGCCAACCGCGTCCTGCAAACCAGGGCTTGCGACGTAGATGCTGTGCTGGCTATCAACCGCGAGGCTCACCGGATTAGTGAAATAACCAGGCTGTGACGAGGGCGATGGCTCGGACCAGGGGTCGTCGGTGCCCCAGATGTCGCGTAACTGGGTTGTTTCAAGATCGACTACGACGATGCGGTGGTTGCCGGAGTCTGCGATATAGAGCGCGTCGCGAGGCCCGACGATCAGACCGTGTGGAGATCGCAGCTGCCCAGGTTCCCAGCCCGGGCCGCTGAGACACGGGAGCGGTGTGACGGTGCCATCGCAGGGGTCGACGGCCAGCACACGGTGACCGATGAGGTCAGAGATATAGAGCGTGCCATCCGGGCCGACGGCGATCCCGCCCGCCAGATCGACATCGACCTCCGCGCCGGTGCTGCCGGTGACTGCAGGGTAACTCTGGAGCTCTATGCCATGCTCGTTCGCGACCAGGCCATCGAGGTTGAATCGTGACCAAGGCTGAGCATCAGCTTCGAGGGCGCTGAGGTAGCGGTAGGTGGGCTGGCTACTAGTGGCGCTCATTCTTCAATCCCCATCCAGACGACGTGCCACTCCAGCTCGATCTGGAGCTTCGCAAGGAACGGTTCGGTCAATACCTCGGGCGGGTTGAGCGTGAGTGGCAGGTGAGCCGTTCTGATCGAGCCTTGCGGCAGAACGACTACCAAATCGAACTCTGTAGAGGCCGGATTCACGACCTGGGCGTACCCATCGACGATAGCTGTGTCGGAGCCGTTGATGACGAGCACAGCGAAGTGCCGCTGGCCGACAACGTGCGCTTGGTATCGGGGAGTCATGCGGAATCCGGCGGACGCAGTTGAGACTGTCGTCATCACGCCAGCGGGGTTATCGGCATCGGGCCAGAACCGCCAGACTGTTGACCCGGCCAAGGTAGTACCCGACGCAATATAGGGCTGGGCGACGGGAACTGCGCTGCGACGGGCTGCTCCGGAGACGTCTTCGCTGAGCTGGCAGTTGCGCACCTTGATCGTGCCGAGGATGATGTCGAGCCCGCGCCGGAAGCGACTCTCGGCGGCGGTATCATCGGGATCTTGCCAGCGGATGACCGGCTGCTCGGGCCGTCGGACAGCCCCGGAAGTGCCACAGACACCGTCCCGCGTCTCTGGTGTCAAGCTCTCGTCGTCGGCGTAGGAAGCCGTCAGATAGTAGGTCGCGTCCCCGCCATCGCTTGCTCGTGCGACGGCCGGTACAGGCATCTCCAGCATCTCGCTGAGAATCAGATCATGCCCAACGCAGTCGAGCGCGTAGCCTGGCTGGATGTGCACGACTCTATCCCCACGCGCGCCAGTGGCCGCGAGTCCAAAGGCGATGCCCCATCCATGCAGGCTGCGGTTGTGGAGCCAGTGCAGCTCTCGCTGATAGTGCTGGACATTAGTGAGGTCGCCCGCCAGGAGCTGCTGGCCATCGAAGAAATCCGGCCGCTGGAGGATTGGAATGTCAGTTGAACTACTCATCTTGCACCATCTCTCACGTCGTCAGATTCGTCACGTTGGGATTGAGCAGCAGGTTACGGAACGCCAGCTCTGCATTGATGAAGAGCGAGCCCGAGAGCCAGTTGAGCGTTTGGAAGCTGATCACTGGCTGGCAGCCTTCGACCGGCTCAACGCCGAACCAGTTGATACCGACCGGTAGCCTCAGGACCGGCAGGCGGATGAACTCGGCCATCATGCTCGGGATGCCTTCGACGTTGGCAAGGGTGAGGAGATTTGATGGCGGCATCGCCATGCGCACTTCAAGCCGGAAACTGGATGGCGTTGGATCGGAGATGGACAGGAACGGGCCGAGTATCTGGCGGAATAGATCAACAGGCTCCCACATTCCTGCCGCACCCATTTCGATGGCCGCCGCGACGGGGTGCTGGTCGAGCGAGGCAAAATACTCTGGTGTCTGGGTGAAGCCCGCGCTGCTGGTGTCGATTTCTATTGACCACTCCATGAAATTGCCCGGGACTACCGCACTGCGACGCGCCACGAATCCGGTGCCGATATGTGGTCGGGTGATCGCGCGGGCGTTGCGACGGAGGGTGAGATCGAGCAAGACGAATTCACCCTTGGCGCGCAGCGCAACACGGGCGAGCGGAATCTCTTCACCCAGCCGCATGCGATCCGCCAGCTCTGGCACCGGCTCTTTGGTCGCAGTAGAGCCGGCAAAGATCCAGCGCCAGAGTGGCCGCTCTTCCGCACGACCAGGATCGGGCCAGGTGCAACCATCGGGATCCAAATCTGGGTCGAATCGGATTGCCAGATCGAACCAGTGCCGGTGGTCCGGGTTCGCCGCTCCCGGCGGGATCGATGGCAGGCTGAGCACGAGACTTCGTCCGGAGATAATTTCTCGACCGTGGCAGTCGTAGGCAATTCCGGGGCCAACGAGGATTGCGGTCCGGTCGCGACTGGTGTGAACTGCATAGCCGCGGGCAATTCCCCAGACACCGTGGAGGGCGCGGACGTGGAGACCACGCAGCCGTCCGGCGAACTCAAAATCGTCCTGCAGATCGCGTGCTTCGAGCGCCGCACCTTCAAGGAACTGAAGTCGCTGAGTCTGATGAGCAGTCATCGCAACACCTCGATCTGATGTCTGCCTGGGGTGACGAGCCAGGTAGGTGGCACGCAAACGTTGTCGCACACGGCCTGGCCGGGGACACTGGTCATCTCGAGTGAGAGGACATGGTCGACGCCCGATACACCGTCAATCACTTGTAGGATCTCCGAGCGGTAGACGTCGCGTCCAAATGGCCAGCCTAAGCCCAGCGGCCCGCCAGTGAGGGGATCGAGGAAGGCATTCAGCGCATCAGTGACGGCACCAGGGATGCGCTGGAGATCGCTTGCCGTCTTGGCTCGTACCTGGGCGTGAATCTGGACCTCGATGTACTCCGGGCCGACAATCAGAAGGCGGGTGCCGATTGTACGGCGACGCTCCAGATAGTGCTGGACCGCCCGCAGCATGGCTGCGTCAGGTTGGGGCCGCGCTCGCGGCAAACCAGGGACGACAACCAGTGTGACGGTGCCGGAAGCGCGCAAGCCGGGGTAGGTCGGATCGATGTCTGCATGGGCCCTGGCGCGGCGAATCTGCACGCCAGGGATCGCATGCGCCAGACGCTCGTAGTCCAGCAACGTCGTGGCGCGTGCTGGCGCAGGCCGGCTCACGATGGTTGGAACTGGGAGATTATCGAGTGTGGAGCACGTATCAGCAGGGCAGAGCTCATGCAGCCGCTCGTGCGCCCAGAGCATTTCGGTGGCGCGCCCGAGAGCGTGACGGACCGTTTCTTGGTCGGCACCTCCCGAGGCGGCGATCTGGTTGATGATAGTCTCAAGATTTGCGGACGCTACTAGTGGATCCCCACCCAGAAGCACACTATTGAGCGCATCGTTTGCTCCAGTGAGCGTCCATGTCGCGCCCGGTGCGATGTTGCCGCTGGCAGCGGCGGTGACAGCGTAGGAGCAAAATGTCGCGGCGCCGTCAGGGACGACGCGTCCGCGATCGCCGTTGCCGAAGTGCACGATCCCCGTCACGGGGTCGAGGGTGAAGGCGGCCAGTCCGGCATCAGCCGCATCGAGATCTGGGTGTTGCTCCCACCTGAGTGTTGACGTGCCGAGCTGCGTCCAGATCGCGACATCGCCGCCAGCAACCGCAGCCTCAGGAAGTGTGAATCGCTGGTCGGGATGGCCTGTCCCGTACCCGATGAATACCAGTGTGGTGATGAGATTTCCGGGCATCGAGCCGCTTGGCCGGACATAGCTCACAATGAGCGTCTCTGCTACCGCTGGATCGTCGGTGACCTCCAAACGCTCAATCTCGCCCTGTTCGTTGAGCCAGATAAGAAGCCGCACACGATCACCACTCGCGAAGGCTGCTGGCGGAGGAAGCGCCGCATCGCTGGCTACCGTGAAGGTCGAGATCGCTTGCGCCGACTGCTCGGCGACAACGGTATTGATGGCCAGGAGATGTGCAACGGGCGCAACGTCGAACTGACCCTCGACAAGACGGGCACGCAGGTAATAACGCGGTGCAGATTCGCCGCCGATGCTGGTATCGACCATGAGCCCAGGAAGCGTGACTGTGACGGGACCGTCGAGCGATAGCGAACGTGTCTCATCATCAATCTGACCCGTTTCCTCGTCCAGTGGCAGCCAGCTAGTACCGTCGAAAAATTCCCAGGTGAGCCGGGCGGAGTGGTGAGGCGGCAGATCCCGATGGACCTCGGGCGCTGCCGTCTCTCCACTCTCTGCCATCTCCGGCGGACATGTCGCTTCAGGGCGCACCGGGGTGCAAGCTTCAGCCTGTTCGCGGAACTCGTCGATGATGGCTTCGCGCTGAGACCAATCGACCGGGCCTGGGTTCACCTGTATCCAGATGCTGACGGGCGTGTTGACCGGCAACGCCGAATCGAAGCCGAGGTAGAAGGCGGGCTGGTGGTCAGGATCGGTGGCAGGCGCCGGGTCGTCTCCAAACATCGCAAACGGCCGTTGACGTTGCAGCGCGCGTGTTTGATTGATCAGAGTCCGGCCGTCGTATGTATGCGCGCTGACCACAGATGCTGGAATCACGTTCAGTGGAGCGAGCGTTTGGAAAGGCAATGGTGGAACGTTCTGTGCCGCCACCGTCGCGAGCGTTATCCCAGCGGGTAGATGCTGGAGTGTCGCTCCGCTGGCCACGAAGGTCAACGGGACGCGAGCTGGCGCGGGCGGCTGGGGCGTGAACCCGGTGAGCTGGAGGAACTTGCGCTCGTGGCGCAGCGGAATGCGATTGACCCGGTAGATGTCCTGCTCGATGAGCCAGGAGAAGAGCTCAATCAAGGTGATGCCGGGATCGTGAATATTGTGATCGGTCCAGACGGGTGAGTAGCGCGGAATCAGTCCGCGACCTTCCTCGACCAGATCATCCCAGCGCCGGGTATCGAGATCAGCAAGTGGGATCGGCATGGCTTATCGCTCCCCTCCCAGGACGCTCACTTTGAGGGTGCCTGCGACGACGATGCGCTCCGGCGGTACGTCGATCTGCTCACCACGGGGCGTGCCGTCGAGCAGGAGATTGAGTGTCTGGACGTAATCAACATCTGCTACTGCTTCCAGTTTGGCGGCGATGTCGGAGAGGAAGACGTCTCGGCCAAATGGCCAGCCTCTTCCGTCGGGTCCACCAGTGAGCGGGTGGAGAAAGGCTTGCAAGGTGGCGACGACCTGCTCGAATACGTCTCCGCCTGCGGAGCTGTTGGCTGGCACGACGGCTGCTTCGACTCCAACCGGCAGGTATGTAGGGCCGGTCACGATCAACCGCTGGCCCATGCTTGCAGGGGTGCGGGCGGCGATGAACTTGCGCACGACCCGTCGCAATTCAAACGAGGGCTGCGGCTGCGGATCCTGGCTCTGAGGGATGATGATCATCGTCACCCAGCCAGTGACAGCGCGGAGTTCACCGCGTGTGGTTGGAAGTGCACGCGCAACGGCGACGGCGGGTGAGGCCTGACGCGCGAGGTCCTCGTAGTCGGCAAGGGTCAGTGCCTGGTTTCGATGCCGTACGGCTGCTGGTCCACGCCACTTGATGGCATCGACGGATTCACCGCTTGCACCACCTTCGGCGGCCCGCGGGTTGGTAACTGCTTGGGCAAACGGAACGACGCCGAGGATCTGGGAAATCGAATCGGCTGGCACGTTGCCCTGGCTGCCGCCACCGGCGCGATAGCTAGCGAGACGGATGTTGCTGTCACCGGGCGAAGGGATCATGCCAGTCAAACCGTCGCCAAAGATGAGACGGCCCTGGCTTCGTTCGACGGTGTAGTGGCGATCATCGGGGCCAGAAAAGAGGAGGTGAGGCCGGAATTCCCAGGTTACCCAGGCAGCGTTAATCTCTCCAGTTACTGGGTCGCGCTCCGTCTCAATATCGTCGGCATCCATGCCGCGCGCCTGGATCTCATCGAGCAAGATTGGAAGCTCGATTTCGGCCCGGCGTCCGGTTCGTTCGAGGACCTGCAACCGCTCTCCCGGCAAGATTGGCGCCTTGCGGCTGCGGAACGACTGGTTCGGTTGCTCAGTGCTGCTACCGAGGACCTCGTCCTCGATGGTTTCGATCTGCGCGGCCCAGGTGGAGTTGAGGTAGATGCCGTTGATCTCGCTCGCCAGCGGTTCTCCATCGACCTGCAAACGCGCCCGGAACCAGGTGCGCGGCACGCCGAAGCGAGGAAGCGATGCGATCGCTACGCTTGCGCCGTTGTAGTCTGCTGTTAGCGGGGTCTTGCTGGTGATGGTCTGGCCAGCGATCTGGAGGACATCGAACATCTCGCCTTCGCCGTCTTTGGTGATGTATAGCCGGTCGCCAGCGGCGAAGCGGTGGGCGTCCCGTGCGTCCACGAGCTGGATCGCTGTGCCAGTGGCATTCAGCACTGGGGATGCTAACGGTGATTGCACACCGGGCCAGAGGACTTCGACCATGCCAGCCAGCGCAAATCCTGCTGTCTCGTCATCGACACTCAGGTTGCGCCAGCCTGTTCCATCCCAGTACTCCCAGACGAGCGACGGGCCGTCCAGACGACCTTCGACCTCGATGACGTCCATATAGAGGCTGACGAGGCCAGCGGGCAGCGGTTTGTCAAAGCCGAAGTAGAGCGCTGGTGTCACGTCATCGACGGGCTGGAACGGTGCAAACGATCCACCTTGCCAGGCGGCGTCATCGGTGTGGTCTTCCCACTGGAAGTCGTTGTAGGTCAGCAGGTGCTCGGGCGCAGT
>CAYNTE010000057.1:0-4935 GCA_964399615.1 uncultured Thermomicrobiales bacterium | reverse complement strand
CGGTGTGGTCTTCCCACTGGAAGTCGTTGTAGGTCAGCAGGTGCTCGGGCGCAGTTTTGGGAGATCTATAGTCGAGCCCGATGCCAAGCTGCTCCAGCGCTGGAGGCACGACTTCGTTCACCACGATGGTGTTCGTGGTGTCGGACTCCGTATCTGTCCAGGTGATGGTGTTGGTGCGGTAGTATCCGCCGGAGAGCATCCTGATGCGCAGCCAGTGACCTTCCTGGCCGTTAATCGTCGTTGGCAAGGCATCGGCAGGGATCTCGAAGGTGCAGGAGATTGCGCTGGCAATAAAGTTATTGAGCATGGAATTGCTCACGTCGAGCATCTTCCAGCGCCGGCCATCCCAGTACTCTGCAATGAGCTGTTTCGACGATGCTGGTAAGCCCTCGTCCTCTAGCGGCGTTGCAACGTCGTTTGCAACGAGGGTGATGATCGCTCCCGGCTTGCTGAGCGCCGGACTGGTGACGGTCATCAGCGATCCGGGTTGCGGCAACTGCCCAAGGGGGTAATAGGTATTGGATGGATCGAGCTCAAGGTTGTCGGCGAAGGCTTGCACGGTTTGCACGCCACTGAACTCACGCTGGACGGCGATTCGGACGCCCTCGTCAGTCAGATCGAAACGAAGCTCCATCGGGGCGAAGCCTGGTTCTTCGATCCGCAGGTGATACTCGCCTTCGGTCAGCGGCCCCGCGCTCGGCGATGTGTCCCACTCGATGCTATCGGCCGTTGACGTAAGAATGCGGTGCGGTCCGTCAGGTCCACGCAGTGCCGCGGTGAAGGACCGGTTTTGGGACTCAGCTGTCGTGCTGACGAATTTCACGGTGATTAACCCCGGCATTCCAGTTGCCAGGGTCGCGCTGAGATTGCCTGCATACTGGATGATTGCGGAGCGAATCGAGATACGGTCGACCAGTGGCAATCCGGCGCTTGTGGCGGGAGGGATCGGGTCGAGTGATCTGCCACGTATCCAGTGCGCTTCGAAGCCCCCAACACGCGTCTGTTCACTCGTTGCGCAATCGCTGACCAGCCGGATGGTGCCGTTGCGAGTCAGCCCCTGAGTGCCATCCAGGCTATCGGTCGCGAGCGCGTCGGCGGGCTCGCGGAACGGCTTGAACTCGCGCCAGGTCTTGCCGTCCCAATACTCCCAGGCCAGGGAGAGCGGCGAGGACGCTGGAGCATCGAGCTCGAACTGGACCTCAACGATGGCCTGACCATCGAGCGCGAAGTGACGGTTGTGAGCCAGATACATCTCGTGCGGTACTGGGGAGAGATTGCTGAAGAGGGTGAATGGCTGCCCGCCGATTGCCGCTGAAGAATGCACGGCAACAGCGTCCTTGCCTGGCACGACGCTAACGACTTCGGCTAGTTGGGCTGCGGCCAGGCGAATGGTCTTTTGCGTCTCGAAGATGATGGGGTCCGCGTTGCCGGGCGCTTGTGCCCCAAGTCGCGTTCCAGCTTGGGCCTGACTATTGCCGCCGTTGGGGAGCATTTGGAAGACGACTGGCGCGCGTGCTGCGCCATCTGGCAGCAAGCTGACGCCGATGCGGTCGAGAAATGCCAGCTTATTCTTGTCTGGCGCTGCGTTGACTCTCTCGCCAAGCGCCTGCAGGTAGCGGGCGAATGTTTGGATCACCGCCCAGCTTGGACCTTCTGGCTTTGGGGTCCAGGATGGTAGGTAGCCTGGGCGACGCTCCAGCAGCGCTTCGACAATGGCCGCCGCGTCGCGCGGGTCAATTGTTGGCGTCGAACCGCTCACGTGGCCCTGCTCTCAAGGAGATAGAACGGGTAGACGAGGTTGTAGAAGGTGTTAGTCGATCGCACACGGTAGCGAATGTTGATCAGCAGCCGGCCTTGTACTGGCTCGGCCTGAACGTCGACGGTGATGGTGTCTATACGAGGCTCCCAGGTAATCAGCGCCTCCTCGATGTGGTGGCGGACCAGACCTGACGTGCGCTCACTGATCGGCTCGAAGACGAGCGCATTGAGGCCGCTGCCGAAATCGGGACGCATCACCCGCTCTCCCGGCACCGTCCCGAGGATGATCAGGATCGACTGACGGATGTCATCCTCCATCGCGGCAGTTTCAATATCTCCATTCGCCGAGAGTCGCGGTGGAAATGCCCAGCCCCGGCCAAGGAAGTCGCGCTCGTGCTCCTCTATCAGCATGTCTCAGCCTCCGATCACGACATTGGTCGCGCCCTTGATGATCGGAGAGCCGCAACCAGCGAGATCTCCCACACGGAGGGCGGGCTTGTTGCCGATCAGGACGGTCATGCTGCCCTTGAGAAACGTGGTTGTTGGATGGGGACCGGCTGTCGGCGGCATGGCGCAGGTGTGTGAGTCGCCGACGATCGCAGCGGGCTTCTTGCCGATCAATACATTTGGCATGCCGGGTCCAGAGATCGATCCGGGATGACCTGTGGGGTCGAGCACTCTAGCGGCGAATTTCACTGCTGACCTCCCTAATTAATGCGGACCATCGAGCCTTGGACCGAGCAATCACCACCGGCCTTGATGCTCGTGGCAGCTTTGCTGGTGACGTTGACCGTGCTGCCGTCGAGCGTGATGCTCTCGGCCTGCAGGGTGATGCTGAGTGCGCCTTTGATCGTGATATTCCCCAGCGTATCGAGGGTGATCGAGGCCGTGTCTTTGGTCGTGCTGAGTTTGATCTGGGTGGGGTCCATCGTGATCGACTGCTTGGTGATCGAGGTGATCGTGACCGAAGAGTCAAGATCGTCGAGAACGATCTCATGCGCGGCGACGTTACCGGTGCGGATGATGCGCTTGGTTGACGGCGCCAGGATATCGCCAGGTGAGATCGGCGGCCGGTCCAGTGAACTCCAGACAGAGCCGATGACCATGGGGACGTTGATGTCGCCATTCTGGAAGGCCACCAGCACCTCATCGCCATCCTGGGGCATGAAGTAGATGCCGCGATTCATGCCTGCGAAGGGCGTTACGACGCGCGCCCACGGCTGTATGCCGGGAGCCCAGGGATAGCTGACTTTGACGCGCCCCTCTCCCCGGAGATCTTTGTTCGACTCGACGACCGCAATAGCGACGCCGTCAATGGTGCGTTCCATCAGTTCCGGGTCTGGTGTCGATTCGCCGAAGAGCGTATATGGCATGCGGTCAGGTCCTTTCGTGTCGCGCTACCGAGCGCCGAAACCGGCCAGTTGAACGCGATTTGCACCCTGCTGCGGCAGTGGGATGCTGCCGAACCAGATGTCCTTGCGGAGATCGAAGCTCGTCCGGTAGCCGCCGGCGTCGATAGTGTGCTGGCTGCCGGTAATGCGGTAGAGCCCGCCAAATTCGACGCCCAGTCCCTCGAGCCGCATGACGCCGCCTGCGACGATGCGCGGGTCGCCAATCGTGCTGCCAGTTCCGGTGAGACGTTCGTTGAGCCTGGGGAGCAGGCGGCTGATGATGACACGTGGCGCCGACGCCAGCGTCAAAGGCTCTTCGATCAGTTCCAAGCTGGCTGACTTCAAGCCCGACGAACCACCGACACCGAGCGCGAGTGCGGGCCGGATGTCGAGCGTCAGCGACATGCGGTCCCAATCCCAGCCGACGGTGACGTTGAAGCTGGTCTTGATCGTCGACACCCAGATGCTGGCGGAAATAGCGGCGATCTGGCCGACGTTGGTGATGCGCGGCGTGAAATCGATTAACGACTGGCCGTAGCGGAGGGTGAGATCCGGCGAGAGACGGTCTAACGAGGACTGGAAGCGAAGCTTGTGACCGCCTGCGACGCCGCTATGCTCGATAGCCATGTCCCAGCCGTTCTCGGCGGCTATGCGCGCCAGGAAGTCGTAGTCACTCTCATCGGGCTGTTTGCGAATCAGCTTCTGAACTTCTTCGGGATTGCCCGCAGCGGCGGCCGCCTCAACTCCACCGAGCAACACCGCCAGCGCTGCGCCGACGGGATCGAAGATCGGGATCAGTAGATTCTCGGCCGAGACCAGCGCGGCGACGGCGATATCGGGGATCGGGATATTGCGCTCCATCGGAATCGGAATAGCGAACCAGCGACGGTGCGTCCCGCGAGTGGTGCGATGGAGATAGTCCTGAGCGGCAATCGTCAGGGTCGGCGGGCCACCGCTTGGGAATGTCGCTTCACGGGTCACGATCTCCCCGGTAAATCGATGGGTCAGCGGATCGGGCTGGTAGCCGATTGCGAGCTCAACCTTGCGATCGAGCGTCAGCAGCGGGTCATCGAGCCAGCGGAGGTCCTCGTTGGCAATCTCGAACTCGACCCGGTCGGCCCCCTTGATTCCGTCCTGGAGACTGACGCGCTGGATCGAGGCACGCAGACGCGAGGGGATCGGCCTGCCGTCGATCTTGATGGCGAAGTCTGGTGCGTAGCGCGGCTCAGCAACCATCTAGGCGTAGACCTCTCCTGACTCGGGGTCGATATAGGGGAGCTGTGGAATCAGAAGACGCATACCGACGTCGAGCTGGCGTGGATCATCGAGACCGTTACGCAGTGCGATCGGTCGCCACTGTTGCGGGTTTTGGTAGACCCGACCAGCTATTGCACTCAGCGTCTCGCCCTGGCCGGTGATGTAGATGCGAGAGTAGTCGGCCGTCTCGCGCTTGATCTCCTTGGCCTCGAACTCGGCATTCGTGAATTCGTTGAAGGTGACTTGCAACCGCGCCCGGACTGGCACACCAGAGGGCAAGAACATGATGTAGCGCTCAGTGACGCTAGCCAGCACGCAACGCAATGTCCACTGGCCCCAGGTGAAGAGCAGGACCGGTGGCGCGTGCGTCTCGGGATTGATGTCGAGCAAATCGGTGATCTTGCTGGTGATCTCGCGCACGTCCTGGCCAGCGCTGTTCAACACTTTCGCACCGGAGAGGTGCGCCTCGTACGTGTCGACGAGCAGCTCCATCTCCAGCGTCTTGAGATTCCCGTGGACGAACTGGAGC
>CAYNTE010000056.1:0-18238 GCA_964399615.1 uncultured Thermomicrobiales bacterium | reverse complement strand
GAGCGGCTGGACGCTCTCGGGGATCTGCTCGATTTCGAGACGACACGGATCCTTTCCTCCATTGGGATCCAGCCAGGTCAATCATTTTTAGAGATCGGTGCAGGCAGTGGCACTATTGCTAGCTGG
Source organism: uncultured Thermomicrobiales bacterium (assembly GCA_964399615.1). Lineage (GTDB taxonomy): Bacteria > Chloroflexota > Chloroflexia > Thermomicrobiales > CFX8 > CAYNTE01. The sequence continues at coordinate 18,112 of CAYNTE010000056.1, read as the reverse complement.
TTCGCAAAGCAGACCGGGCCGAGTGGACGCGTCGTCGCAACTGACCTTACGACTTCGTTCATGCAGCATCTGGACGATCCTGCGATCGAGGTACAGGAACACAACTTGATGACCGATGACCTCGACGACGGTGAATTTGACATCGCTCATGCCCGCCTGGTGCTGGAGTACATTCCAGAAGCGAAGACGGCGATCGAGCGCATGTTCGCTGCGGTCCGCCCCGGCGGGTGGATTGTCGTCGAAGATATCGATGTCTCAGAATCCGTCATCGAGGCAATGAACAGGTTCGTCTCACCTCCGGCTGAATGTGAACTCCATCGACGGCTAGAACACGCAATACACGCGCTGTTTAGCGGCATCGGAGCGGACCCCGGTTGGGGATCCCGCATTCCCGAAACAATGCGAGAAGTCGGTGTTGACAATCTCAACGTTTCGATCCGCACGCCATATTTTGGGGGCATGACAAGCCATGATTTTCCTCGCATGACAGTACAACATTTGCAGGAGAGAATCGTTGCAGCCGGGCTAATGGATCAAGGCGAAGTCGATCACTACCTCGACCTGACCGCCAAGAACGAGCTTGGATATCCCATGTTCCAGGTCGTCAGTGCGTGGGCGCAGCGGCCTGCGTAGCGCGCTCCAGTCCGCGAGTGTCAGTGCCGAAAATCGAAGACGGCCTTGATCACACCGCTGCGACTCTTTGACGTGACGGTCTCCAGCGCGTTGCGATAGTCGGTAAGTGCGAAGGAGTGTGTGACGAGCCGGTGGAGGTCGGCCTTACCCTCCGCCATCAATCTGACGGCAAGAGCAACGGTCGAGATCTGTTCGCCCTCCCACTCTTCAATTGCGTAGCAGTAGGACCCGATCAAGCTCAGTTCATTGAGCCAGACGGGCGTCCAGTCGACACCATCGAGATTGCTCGTCAGCCCGACCATCACGACCCGACCGCCTGAAGTGGCAAATCTCAGCGATTGTTCAACGGAACTGACGGAGCCAACACAGTCAAAGACGACGTCAGCTCCGCCAACGATGACGTTGGGACCGAGCACCGGCTTGAGCGAGCGCGCACCGAATGTCTCGACGAGCTCAGCCTCAAGCTGGTCGCCTCGAGTGCGGCCCAACACGACGTCCGCTCCCAATCGACGCGCTTCTTCCGCCTGGAACTGGTGTCTGGCAATCGCGACAATGCGCGCCTTCGAACCCAGAGATCGCATGGCGGCGATAACGCACAGCCCGATTATCCCGCCGCCAATCACCAGCACAGTGTCGTCGTCGGAGGGCATTGCGCGGAGGACGGCATGCAGGCCGACGGCGAAGGGCTCGGCAAGCACAGCCTCCTCGTCAGACAGATGATCAGGCACAGCGACGAGTTGCGAGCGGTGCGCGACGAATTCCTCGCTCCATGACCCGCCGGTGTCGCGACAGTAGCCAGTGAGCATCCCGGGCGCAATTGAGCCTTGATCCCAAGCGAGACAGTGATTCAGTGCTCTGCCGGGGGGCTGTGGAAGGTCACGAACCGGATAGGAAAGGAGTGGATCGACGACCACTCGCTGGCCGAGCCACTCGTCTCCTACTTGCCGGCCCACCTCGCTGATGGTGCCGACATTCTCATGACCCAGCGTAAACGGGAAGGAGGTGAAGACAGTGGTCGAGGTCGAGGTATGGAGTGTGATCGAGCTGATATCGCTGCCGCAAATGCCGCCGAGAAGCGTCTGCACCCGGACCCACTCCGAAGTGGGGAGCTCAGGCGTACGCACGTCTCGGTAACGAAGTGAGCCGAGCGGCCCCCAGAAAGCAGTGTCATGGAACCGCCCAACCGCTTTCGAGGCGACATAGCGCGGAATCGAATCGGTCATCTGGAGTGCTGGGATCTTGCGTCGCGTGTTGAGCCGGCGGGCGATTCGGTTGACCTTCTCAAGCGCCGCGCTCATGTGAGCCGCCGTCCATAGCGCTGAGCAGTGTAGTCGTAGAGATAGTCGGCAAACTCCGGGCCGCCCTCAAATCCTCGCCAGCCATCGCGGATTTCTGAGAGCTGGATCATGAAGGTGACATCGCCATTGCGATAGTGACCATAGAGCGACCAGCGCTCTTGCCGCTCGAGCAAGGTGAAGTCCGACACAAGCTGCTCATAGTGCTGCAAATGATGGTAGGCATGCTCAAGATTGTCAACGACAAAGCCAAGGTGGTGCCAGCGTGACGGGAGACCATCCGAGAGCGGGACATCTTCGCCAGTGTCAAAGAGGAACAGCGCGGTATGGCCAGTAGCCAATACGGTCATATGCTCGTCGTGTCGCATCTCCTGCATCTTGAGGACTTCGGTAAAGAACGTGTAGGCTGCTTCACGATCGGCAACCGTAATGGCAAGATGGTCGAAGCCGATGTTGCGCCACTCGCCGGGACTTGCGCTAATTGGTTCAATGCGCGCTTCCAGCGTGGCGACGCCGTTCTCGCCGTAGGCACCCACGACCTCGCCAGCGAACATATCCGGATAGATATCTTCGCCAGACTCCGACCGGATGACGAGTTTCTTGCCACGGCGCAGCGCTTCTGGGATGGCGTGATGGATGCCATCGTGGATGATCTCGAACGGTTTGAGTTCGCAATCGTATCGATCATCGCCGACCTGAAAGCGTACCTTCACCAGCTTGTCCCCAGTCATTCTCTCTCCCGTTCTTCCCGCTCTACTCAGGATGTTCACTTCCATTGTACGCGCCATCCTGGCGGAATTCTTGACATCTCGTCACGGGCGGCTATCATGTACGTACAGAACAGGTGTTCGCCGCTTAGTGAAGATCGGAGACTTCCCATGCCAGATTCCACACCATCACCGCTAACGCTCGCCATTGGCACTCGCGACGGACTGTATCTGCTTGAAGGTGACGCGAGCCGAACGACGTGGACGCGGCGTGGTCCATACCTGCGAGGCAACGATGTGAGTCACGCATTTCTCGACAGTCGCGACGGCGCAACGATCTGGGCAGCCGCCAATGGCAACGATGAACGGGCCGTCTACCGATCTCCTGATCTAGGCAATACCTGGAACGCACACGCGCGGGAGATCGAATCGAGCCAGCTCTGGCACATCGAGCCGATTCCCGGCACCAGCTCCAGTGCCGTCTACCTTGGGATAGCCCCGGCTGCACTCTACCGTACCGACGACGGTGGGGAGAGCTGGCAACCGGTGGCGGGGTTTAACAACCACGACAGCAAGGTCGAGTGGTGGGAAGGCGGCGGCGGGATGTGCCTGCATACCATCAGCCCGAATCCCCGACAGCCGGATGATCTGCTGCTCGGTATGTCTGTCGGTGGCGTCTTTCACAGCATTGATGGCGGACAGACGTGGGAACCGCGCAACAATGGCATTCCATCTGGCGCGTCCGAGTGGGAGAGATTCACTGAGGGCTCCTCGCGACACGATGTCCACCGCTGCACACACAAGCTCGTGCGCCACCCGTCCAACGGCGTCATCTATCAGCAGAATCACGTCGGAGTCTATCGCTCCAACGACCTCGGCAAGGAATGGGTCAATATCAGCGAGGGACTTTCCAACCCATTCGGCTTCGTCATCGGCATAACGGCCGACGGCGCGATCTACGTCGTGCCGCAGCACGATTGGGAAGAAGAGATCGGGGTGCGTTACACGGGCCAGCTCGCCGTCTACCGATCACGAGACGAGGGGAATAGCTGGGACCGGCTCACGAACGGTCTACCTGAGGTCAGCGGCATGACCCTCTATCGCGAGGGACTGGCAACCGATCGCATGTCACCGGGCGGCATTTATTTCGGTACGAGTGACGGGCATCTCTTCCAGTCCGCTGATGGTGGCGACTCGTGGCGGCTGATTGCGGACGATTTGCCACCGATACGATCGGTGGAGTGTACGCAGCTGGGCTAGATGCTGCGCCGCGCCCGTCAGGACAATCGTATGCTTATACGAAGTGAACTGTGGTCCTGACGGAGGGAGAACCGCGTGGCCAACCGTCTCGCCAAGGAGACGAGTCCGTATCTACAGCAACACGCCAACAACCCGGTGGATTGGTATCCCTGGGGACCTGAAGCGTTCGAGCGTGCCAAAGCCGAAGATAAGCCGATCTTGCTTTCGATCGGCTACTCTTCGTGCCACTGGTGTCATGTGATGGCGCACGAGAGTTTCGAAGATCCTGAGACTGCCCAGATCATGAACCAGCACTTCATCAACATCAAGGTCGACCGAGAAGAGCGACCAGATGTCGACGCGCTCTATATGACTGCGGTCCAGATGGTGACTGGCCAGGGTGGCTGGCCGATGACGGTCTTCCTGACACCCGAAGGTAAGCCCTTCTACGGCGGCACCTACTTCCCACCGGACGATCAGCCGCCGATGCCCGGCTTCAAGCGCATCCTCGGCGCGCTCTCTCAGGCGTATCATCAGCAACGTGATCAGGTCGACAAGACGTCTGGCGACCTAACGAAAGCGTTGAACGAGCAATTTGAAATCCAGATGCCTTCTCGAGCTCTGTCGCCAGAGCTGCTCGACAAGGCATTCGAGAACATGATGAACGCCTACGATTACGAACACGGCGGACTAGGCGGCGCGCCAAAGTTCCCAGCGCCAATGGCCATCGAATTCATGTTGCGTTACTACAGGCGAACCGGCAATCAGGAGGCGCTGAAGGCCGTTCATCAATCACTGAGCGCAATGGGTCAAGGCGGGATCTTCGATCAAGTCGGCGGTGGCTTCCATCGCTATACGGTGGACGCAGTCTGGCTGATCCCGCACTTTGAGAAGATGCTCTACGACAATGCGCTGCTGGCGCATGCCTACACCATTGCCTGGCAGCAGACTGGTGAGCCCTTCTACCGCACCATTGCGGAAGAGACGATCGACTACGTGCTGAGGGAGCTTGGCTCGCCAGATGGCGGTATATACTCCTCGCAAGATGCTGATACTGACGGCGAAGAGGGCAAATACTACGTCTGGTCTCGTCGCGAGATTATCGAGGTGCTGGGTGACGAGGATGGCCGAAATGTCGCGGCATTCCTCGAAGCTACCCAGACAGGCAATTTCGAGGGCAAGAATGTGCTCTCAATACCAGACGAATCGGAGCGCATGCGCTGGCGCGAGGAGCCGTATGCCAGCTTCAGAGCAAAGCTCCTCGAAGTCAGAGAAACACGCACTGCTCCTGGGCGAGACGACAAGGTGCTGGCGTCCTGGAACGGACTGATGGTAAAGACACTGGCGCACGCCGCGATTGCCTTTGAAGATGATCACTACCGCGAGGCTGCAATCAAATGCGGGCGCTTCATCGCCGATTCGATGATGGTTGATGGGCGGTTGTTTCACTCGTGGGCCGATGGGCGGCTCTCGAACACCAGCTTCCTCGAGGACTACGCGTTCGTCGGTGAAGCCTTTCTGGAGCTTTACGAGCTGACGTTCGATCCCGAATGGTTCAAACTCTCGGAGCATCTTGCAGACGAGGCCATCAACCTCTTCTTCGACGCATCCATGAGCGCGTTCTTTGACACGGCAGCTGATGCCGACCCGCTGATTGCACGACCGCGAGACGCATTCGACAACGTGACGCCATCTGGCACGAGTGTGATGTCGGATCTGCTGTTGCGCCTCTCCCAATTCACGGGCGATGTGGATGCACGGGCGCTTGCGAGCCAGGTACTGAGCTTGCACGCCGCGCCGGCTGTCGAGCAAGCACAAGGGTTCGCGCGGCTCCTCTGCGCAATCGACCGTCAGGTTGGCCCAACAGCGGAGCTGGCAATCGTCGGACCGGACAGAAATGCGTTCCTCGAACCGCTCCACAAGCAGTTCCTGCCGCGACTCGTGGTTGCCGCGAGTGAGTCACCGACTGACACGCCCCCGATTCTCGACAATCGTGAGGCCATTGAGGGCAAGACGACGGCCTATCTTTGCGCAGGACAGCACTGTGAGCTACCTACGACGGATGTAGAGACGCTGCTGGAGCAGATTCACTCGATCCTGCAGCCCGCTGGAACTGATCATTAAGCTAGGAGGGTGGCAACGTTGCCAACGCAGCCATCGAAGGTTATCGAAACCTTTCCAAATCCCAATCCGGAGCGTGATTACACGATCGAGATCTCGACGCCTGAATTCACTTGTCTCTGCCCGATGACCGGTCAGCCAGACTTTGCCGAAATCACGCTGCGCTACATCCCCGATCAGATTTGCGTAGAACTGAAGTCACTGAAGCTGTACTTTTGGTCCTATCGTGATGAAGGCGCATTCCACGAAGCAGTGACCAACAAGATTCTGAACGACATTGTCGATGCGATTCAGCCGCGTGAGGCCGAAATCATCGGGCAGTTCAACGTTCGTGGCGGGCTCTACACCACGATCACCGCTCAATATTTTGCACCTGGACGTGGAGACGGCTGAACGACTGAGCGCATGGATGCCGAACGACGCCGACTCTCAGACCCCACCGAGCGACGTGCATTACGTCAATCGCCGGACCTGACTGAGCGTGACGCCGATCTTCTGCTGACGTTCGATGAAGACTTTCGCTCTCGACAGTACGATCGGTCGCTGGCCAACGTCGTCAGACAGGCAACGCTCTCTGGGCTCACTGCGCATGCTGGCTCGATCGCTGCAGGCTCAGGAGCGAGAGCATTGTGGGAACGCCTGTCGAGCGATTCCGATCTGCTTCTGCAAACGGCGAGAGGGGTCATTCTCTACCAACCGGCGCCAGCTCCCCGCACGACAGTCACTCTGCTGATGTTCGACCCAATCGACTCGATCGCTATCGACAGCGGGATTCGATTTGAACTGGCCGAGGCAGCACTCAGATCACGCGACGCGGAGGCTCGAGGGTTGGCAGTCGAGTTCCTGGCTAACAACGCTCCGGAGCGGGTACAGCCGGCCTTCGACAAGTTGATCTATGACGAGAATGAGCGTGCTCGCGGCTACGCTTGGCAGGCAAGTTATCTGGTGGACTCGGCATCGACGTGGGACTGCGCGGTGCAAATCCTCGGCGACGAGTCTGAAGATTTGCCGGCGCGCAGGAGTGCACTCATCGCCGCGGGGCGGTTGCTTCCCACGACTGAGGTCGAGAGCTTGTTGAGCTTCTTCGTCGTGCACCGGGAGCCATCACTGGCGCTCGATGCGGCGTGGCTCTTTGAGCAATACCACCGGACACCGGCCATCGCGACTGCGGCGCTCGACAGTCCCCACGCTGAAATCCGTGAGATTGCTGGGCGATTGATGGATCCATATCGTGGTTCGCCGGCGGCTGGTGGATCGCGACCCGGTGATCCGACTCGTGGCGACGCCTATGCGAACCTGCTCCGGCAGTTGAGTGATGACAGTGAAACCGATCAGGGGAGTTCTGCGTAATTTCGGGCGAAGGTTGCCAAGACCGGGCCTGAGCCTGAATACTGAAACGTACGGCATAACATCGTGTAGAGGCGGTTCATACAGCACGTGGTCGTTGTTGCATCGTCTCCGGCGCGTATGGTGGTTGATGGAGGTAGGCAGAGATGTCTGAGACCAGAAGCAAAGCGACTATCGGGACGTCCGAAGAATTGGGAATCCGTGAAGACCTGTTCGATCAATTTCCAGAGAACCTTAGGACGCGCTATACCGAGATCGATGTACGCTGCCCCAAGTGCCAGAATACCTGGCCCGCAGCCGTCGCCGTTGTCGTCAACGCCAAAACGCATCCAGTGGTGAGAGAAGGCATCTTGCGCAAGACGATGCACCACGGGCGGTGCCCCATTTGCAAGCAATTTGAGCGCGATATCGACCAGATCTGGGATTATTACGACCCAGAAGAGAACATCATCATCCAGTGCCGCCCGAAGTGGGAATACAAGGCTGGTGGCGAGGAAGACGCCTACTTCAGCCGGCTGGAGTGGCTGGTTGAAAAATACCAGGATGTTGATGTGCGCGTTGATGTCGTCTTCGGTCTCGACGAATTCATCGAGAAGTACTTGGGTGGCGAGAAAGCACGCGAAGCAGCACTCAAACGTCGCGAAAAGGAGCGGGAGCTCGGTCTCATCTCGGGCACCATACGAGAAGACAATCAGCGTGAGTTCGGCTTTACCGAGTAGCTCGCGCTAGTCAACGCTGCGACGAGATTGCCCGCGGTGCGCTACCATCACCGCGGGTATCGCGTATCTGGCCAGGTTGGAGGGCACCCGATTTGCCGCAACGACCACTGATTCTCTTCGATATAGATGGGACGCTCGTCGTGCCGGGCGACCCGGCGCATGGCAAAGCCTTGGTTGATGCGTTTCGAGAAATCACGAATCACGATCCCGATCTTACTGGCATCTCGTACGCTGGCATGCTCGATTCACAGATCACACGCCTATTCCTCGAGCAGTTCGGCATTACCGGCCAGGAAGCAGAAGCTGTCGTCGAGCGCGTGATGGAGCGCATGGGCATGCTCTATGCCGAAGCAGTACAGTCCCAATCGCTGGCTCACCGGCTGCTGGATGGCGCCGTTGAAGCGGTTGAGGCCGTGCGTGAGCGAAAGTGGCTTGCTGGCACATTGAGCGGCAACGCCCGCCACGTTGCGGAAGTGAAACTCGAGGCATCGGGAATCTACGGGCTGACAAAGATCGGCGCATTCGGCGATAGCGCTCACGAGCGCTGGACGCTGGTAGATGAGGCCATTGCCTCGGCCTCTCATCTCGAACCTGAATTGCCTGCGTCGCGAGTCGTGCTGATCGGCGACACCCCACGGGATATCACCGCTGCGCATCTATCTGGAGCGCGCAGTGTCGCGGTCGCAACTGGCAGATTTTCACGTGACGAGCTGCTGCAAGCTGGCGCAGACTCAGCGCTGGATGACCTGCGTGACAGCGTTCAGTTCATCGAGGCAATAGAAACTGTGCTGGCATTGGAGGCCACAGCACGACCTGCAATCGAGACACGATCATGAACCTACCCGAGAACCCAGGACTGCCAAACCCAGAAGGTGACGAGGACCTGTTCGACTCAATCCGTCAATTTCTCTCGGAGCAGTCGGGTGAAGATATCTACGAAGCGCTCGCCCGCGCATACAGAATGGCATCCACCTTCGCCGAGAATGAGTTGAAGGGCCGCATCGAGTACGCAAGGATGCTGCGCGGAATCGAGCGGCTCATCGACGACGTGATCGAGGTTGACTTTGATGCAGAGTCACGCGTCAAGCTCGCCGAAGTACTCTACATCTATGGCCTGGCACACTACTCGATACTGCAGCAAATTACTGATGATGACGGGTCGGAGACTGAGGGACTCGTCGAGCGAGCCAGCCGTCCGCTGCTTGTCCATGATGTCTGGTTTCCCACGAATATCGGCGTGGAAGCAGGTGACGAGGGCTATTTTCTGCACGTGGGCGACGGTCGAATCGACATCTCTATCTATATGGGCGAAGAGCCAAACCAACGGGGGCTCCTGGTCGATTTCGTCGACCACTGGGAGTTTGCTGCTTCCCAGACCAAGCCGAATCCGACCTATCCAGAATACACTCAGAGTGCGCCTCTGCTGGCTGTGGAAATGGACTATGCTGGGTCCGAATTGGTAGACGCTGGTGATCACGTGGATGTGCTGCTGCTCGATCACCGTGCCGAACCATTCATTCGACTGCATGCACGCGATAGCGATCTGCGAGCGATCGTGGATGCGATTCAGGAGATGGATCGCGAAGATGAATTCTAGTCCGACGAGAAAGGGAACTCTGGACTGATGAGCAATCAACAATACACGCCTGAAATGGCCGTCGATCTGCGCATAGCGACAGATGTCCAGATTTCTCCCGATGGGTCCAGGGTGGCGTTCTGCGTTGCTCCGATCGGACACCTGAGCTCGCACCCGGCATCAACGATCTTCATCGTCCCAACCGACGGCAGCTCGCAACCGCGCGCAATCACAGGCAGTGATCACAACAACATCTCTCCCCGCTGGTCGCCCGATGGGACGCAGATTGCATTCCTGTCCGATCGCGTCGAACGCGGCACATCTCAACTCTATGTCGTACCGGCAGAAGGCGGCGAACCACTGCGCTTGACGTCATTTGAGGGTGGGGCAACCCAACCCGCCTGGAGTTCTGATGGTCAGCTGGTGTATTTCACTGCTCGCCGCACGGCACTGAACGGCGAGAAATCTCCAAAGTCGGAGGTCCATGTCTGGAGTGAGATGACGAACCCTCGCGCGATTGGGTGTGTTGCCCCCCAAGGTGGCGGCGCGCGCGTGATCGGCCCGGCTGAAGGGCATGTCTCTGTCTACGCTCCGAGCCCGAATGGGGAAATGATTGCAGCCCTGATCACACCCTCGGAGCGACTGGCCGATGCAGCGGACAGTTGCAAGCTTGTGACGTTCCCGGTCGACGATGCCACGACGCCCCAAACGCTGGTGACCTTCATGCGCGGCGGTGACCATCTCGAATGGTCGCCGGATAGCAGCGCCGTGGTCACGATCAACAGCCGCCAGCCGGATCATCTCACCAACCACATCCACCTGGTGCGTGTGGTCGACGGCACGGTCACGACGCTCTCGGACCGCAACATGACGCCCTACATGGCCGGATTTCTCGGCAACGAGTTGCTCTCGCACAGCGTTGCCGGCCAGCGCAGCAAGCTGGAGACCCTGAGCCATGATGGCCAACCAACAGGCCACCTGAACGACGGTGACGAGCTTGCGAACCACTGGATCATGCCGCAATTCACCTCATCGGCCGACGGCTCGAAAATCGCGTTGCTCGCGGCAAGCCCAACACGTCCACCTGATGTGTTCGTGCTGGATCGCAACGACGGGGTGCGAAGACTTACCGACCTCAATACTCAGCTCGATCACGTGAAGCTCGCCGACATGGAGGAGATCACCTGGACCGGGCAGGATGGACTCGAGATCCACGGCTGGTTCTTGCGACCTACTGACGGCCAGGAAGCACCGTACGCGCTCGTCACGGATGTCCACGGTGGTCCGCCGATGGCCTGGGGCAACTGGTTCCACGGCACCTGGCACGATTGGGCACAGATTCTGGCTGCCAACGGCTATGCGGTGCTGCTGCCCAACCCACGAGGTTCGACGGGCAAGGGACGAGATTTCACTAACGCGAATCGCGCCGACCTTGGGGGTCAGGACTTCAACGATGTCATCCGGGGCGTGGACGCGCTCATCGAGCGTGGTCTGGTCGATCCAGAGCGCACCGGTATCGGTGGATGGTCGTATGGCGGCTTCCTGACGGCACTGACGGTCGTGAGAACCGACCGCTTCAAGGCAGCGGTCGTTGGTGCCGGCGTCACGAACTGGGTGAGCAAGGTCGGCACAACGGATATTCGACCGTACAATGAGTCGAACTTCGCCGCGCCACTGCACGAGTCACCGGATCCCTACTGGATGCGTTCACCTGTGCGCTACTTCAAGCACGCTCGTACGCCGACGCTGGTCGTCCACGGCGAGGCGGATGTCCGTGTTCCTGTAACGCAGGCGCACGAGTACTTCCACGGCCTGCGCGCCAACGGGGTTGAGACCGAGATGGTGACCTATCCGCGTCAAGGGCACGCATTCCACGAGCGAGCGTTCGAACTTGACCTGCTGCAACGCATTGTTGCCTGGTTCGATCAGCATCTCAAGGGGTAGCGTGCTGTTAGTCTGAAACTTCCGAAAGTTCTTCGCGCAGCGCGTCGAGGGCACGCTGCAGTCGTCGGCGCTTGAGTCGCAAGCTTGCAAGCTCACGGCGGAGACGTTCGGCGTCGCTCTCGATGCGACGGTGTCTGCGCCCAGCAGTCATGCGGAGGAGTTCGCCAGTTTCGCCAGATTCCAGTTGCACATGCCGGCCTTCGATGCCGTGGAGCTCGTGCTGTAGCTGTTCGAGCTGACGTTCAAGATCTTCAAAGCTGAACCCGAGCTCCTCAGCATCGGGGACGCGCTCCCAAATGGTGAGTAATCGTTCGAGCTGTGCGCCGTCACTCGCTTCGTAAGCGGCGTTTGCCAGGCGCATGGCGGTCTCGCGTCGCGCACGCTCTGCGGCGTCGCGGGCGAGATCTGGGTGAATAAGTCGGGCGAGCTTGCGGTAGAGCTGCCGCACGAGGCCGTTGGGTTGTGGAGTCGCAGGTGTGCGCCGTTTGTATCGCGATTCCTGGCTGCGCTGGCGTTCATCCCGCTGCTGCCGCCATTCCGCCCAGAACGAAGCCGACGCTGCCCTCTGTTCGAAGTCTTCACTATCTAGCTCGTCGTCTGAGAGCGGCTGGCTTGCGTAGGTCAGCCGATCAAGCCGTTCTTCGAGACGTTGAATGACTGCCTGGAGCTCGGCGACGTCACGTCGCAGATGGCCGAGCCGCCGGTCGACCTCAGCGGCCAGATCGCGATGAACGTTCTCAGCTTCGGTGAGCTGATCACGAGCCTCTTTAACGCGCTGAATCCAACTCGCGACACGCAGGTTCAGGTGCATTCGTTTGGTGTCGTCGAAGGTGGCGAGCGATCGCTCTCTGGCGATTGCACGTCCCTGGTCGTTCGCGTCATGATCTGAATTACGCAGGATGAAGAGGGCCTTTCACCACACTTAGCGGCAACAAACGCAGCGGTAATTGTACCGATACCGAGTTCATGCAACCAAACGACGTTGACCACAATCGCCAATGCACGTACGCTGGATGTCGAGGCTACACAAAGTTGAATGGGAGTGAGTGCGTGGAGAGATTGAACGGTTGGCAAGCGCTGGTGCGTGGATTGCAGCGAGAGAACGTCGGGCCGATTTTTGGCTTGCCTGGTAGTCCCGGCCAGCTCTACGACGCGCTCTACGATACCCCAGACCTGCGCAGTGTGCTCGTGCGTCACGAGACCTCAGGCGTCTACATGGCCATGGCGTGGGCGCGTGTCACAAATCAGCCAGCGGTTGCGTTTGGATCGCCTGGCCCAGGAGTTGCGAATCTCGTGCCTGGAGTGCTTGAAGCTTTCTCCGGCTGCGTCCCGATGATCCTGCTCGGCGTGCGAGCCTCGACACAGATCGACGGCATGGGTGCCTTTCAGGAGACCGATCAGATCGGAATGATGACGCCGATCACCAAGTGGGCTGCAACCATTCAGCGCACAGATCGTGTCGACTGGTATCTCCGGCGAGCGATTCAGATTGCGACTTCTGGACAACCTGGCCCGGTGTACCTGGAGTTCCCTGCTGACCTTGGGCTTGCCCAGGCTGAGTTTGGGGAGTATCAGGTCTCAGTCCCGCGCACGCGGCCGTCGGCGGATCCGGACGCGATAGAGGCCGCGGCCAAGCTCATCGCGAGCGCCAAGCGGCCGCTGATCGTTGCCGGCGGTGGTTCAGTTGCTTCCGGCGCGCATGACGAGATGCGCGCGTTTGTTGACGAGACTGGGATCCCGATTCAGACGACTCCGGCTGGCCGTGGCATCGTCGGCGAGGAGCATCTGCTCTACTGCGGCATGGTGGGTCTCTACCGAACCACCTTCCCACGCGAGATCTATGAGGAATCCGACCTGTTGATAACTGTCGGATCGCGTATGGAGGAGTTTCAGTCCGGCGTCTTCAAATTCTTCCCCGAAAACGCCGCGTTCATCCAGATCGACATCGAACCGCGTGAACTGGGACGCAATTGGTTGCCCGATGTCGCGATTCAGGCGGATGCTCGCCAGGCGATCTCTGCGCTTGGATCGGCGCTCAAGCGCGCGGGATTTCAGCGAGACGACGAGCGCGTGGCCGGTGTCCAGGAGCGACGAGCAGCGGCGATTGAATTCGCCAATGAAGATGCACGCGAGCCGGGATTTCCAGTTCGGGGCCGGCACGTCGTTCGTCAGATCAACAGCGTCTTTGGCGACAACACGATTCTTGTCAAAGAAAACGGCGGCGCCGATCTCTGGAGCTATTACTGGCCGTACTATCAGGCGACCTCTCCAGCGATCGTCGTGCCACCCGCCGAGCAGACCGTAATGGGGCTCGGCGTTGTGGGTGCCATCGCAGCCAAGATGGCCCGTCCTGGGATGCAGGTGGTTTCGACCGCGGGCGATGGCGCGTTCCAGATGGTGCTCCACGAGCTACCGACTGCCATTCAGGAGCGGGCACCTGTAACCTGGGTCGTGCTCAATGACGAAGCACTCGGCTGGCCGCGCTGGGGGCAGAAGCACAGCCACGAGGAACGCTATATTGCGACAGCCTTCAAACCTGCAATCGATCTGGTTCAAGCTGCACGGGCGACTGGATGCGAAGCCTGGAGAGTTGAGAAGCCCGAAGATGTCGGCGACCTGCTTGAACGTGCCCGCAAGGCGAATCAGGATGGTAAGCCTGCGATGGTGGACGTGCCGGTTGATCAGGACGACAAGCATGCCGAGTTCCTTGCCTATCACTCGGTTCGACACGCTGGTTGACGATGGACGCCCAGCGCTACCGGTACCATCGACAAGGTGGCCTCAACGACGCTGGACTTACGGCCGACGAGGTCCTCGCTCTCCTCGGCGAGCGCATGATGGAAGAGTCACCTGATGCCGTGCTCCACGACGTCTTGCGCAGCGGGCTGCAATCGAATGATGGCGAGCGGCTGGCCGGGCTGGACGATGTTCGCGAGGCGCTGCGCAATGCGATGGTTGCAGAAGCAACTGCAGCACACCGTGAACTGCTGGATGGTCAGCAGTCGCTCTCCGCATCGCTAGGATCAGATGCATCGAGTTTGCTGCGTACGCTGATGCTCGCACCTGAGCGCGCGCCGGTGCTGCGTATTCCTTGGGCTAACGAGATCGACGAGTTGATAGGAGCACTGGAGGGTACGGCAGTCGCTGGCCACCTGCAGCGCATGGGTGAGATGGGCCGCCTCGACCATCAGCTTCGGAACGTGACCAGCCTCGCAGACTTACAACACATCTCCCACGAACAAATCTCGGCGATTGCCGGAGGGGAGCTTGCCGCAGCGCTCTTGCGGCTAGTGAATTCGCTTCAGAATTTCAGTGCAGGCGGGATGCTGCGGCCGAGTGGAAAGCGGCTGAGCGCGCATGCCATGCGAAAACTCAGCGACATTCTGTTGCGAGAGTCCCTGCGGGAGATTCGTGGCATGCACGGCGACCATCGCTCACCTGCTCGCACCGGCACTGATCGTGGCGACGACCGGCGTGAATACCGCTTTGGCGATCCGTTCGATCTCGATATTCGTGAGACACTGCTCAACGCAAGCCGCAGGGATGCCTCACTGCCGCTTCAACTTCGGGCATCAGATCTCACGATTTTTGAGCGCGATCCTTCGAGCCGCGCGGCGACGGTGCTAGCGATCGATCGCAGCCGCTCGATGGGTGAGCACTCGTTCATCGCACCGGCCCGACGGTTAGCCATGACCTATGCAAGTCTTCTCCGCCACCGGTTTCGACAGGATCAGCTCTTTGTGATCGGATTCTCACGGGAAGCACACAAGATCGACATTGATGATCTTGATGAGTTGGACTGGGACCGCCACACCGTTGGCACGAATATTCAAGATGCTTTTGACGTCGCAGAACGCACCCTGGCAAGCTGTCATGGTTTTCAGCAGCGGCTAACCGTCATCACCGATGGCGAGCCGACAGCCTGGCGAGATGCGTACGGGGACACCCATTATGTCGAGCCACCGAACGATGACGCTCTCGCAGCCACGTTCGCTGCTGCGCGCCGGTGCCGCAAGCGGCGCATCGAGGTCACGATCGTGTTGCTCACGCACCAGAAAGCAACGGTCAAGTTTGCTGAGCAACTGGCTAGCGAGGCCGGTGGGCGGCTCGAAGTCATCGAGGCGGACGCGATCAGCCGTACGTTGCTTCGCTCGTTTGCCTGATTAGTCCGGTGAGACGATCGAGATACTTGGCGATCCGAAGATAGGTCCAGAAATCTCGTGGAAATGACGGGCCTGATTCTTGCCAGCGGCTTTTGCGGCATACATCGCCATGTCGGCGGCCCGCAAAAGTTCGACAGGCGTTGTGCCATCAGTTGGGTAGGTGGCGACGCCAGTCGAGAGGGTCAAGCGCCACTCCGAGCCATTCGGCATCTCAATGAATTTCGAGCTGATCGCGGCGGTGATCCGTGTCGCAATTCGCAACGCCATCTTTGAAGGTGCGAGTGGTAATAGCACGACGAACTCGTCGCCTGCGTAGCGTGCAACGAGCTCCTGACTGCGCAGCTGAGAACTCAGTGACTGCGCTATCGTGCGCAGAACTTCGTCACCGACCATGTGCCCGAATGAGTCGTTCACCTGTTTGAAGTTGTCGAGGTCGATGATCAGTAGCGAGAGTTCGCTCTTGGACTCGCGCGCTTCTTCGAGGAATTTAGACAATTGCTCCTGGAAATAGCGGTGGTTCGGCACTCCAGTAACCGGGTCGAGTCGTGAGAGTTCCTTCAGCGAGTTGAACGCATAGGTATTTGCAAGGACGATCGCGATGTGGTCGGCGAAGCTCGGCAGCAGCTCTTTATCGGCCTGGCTAATCGGTTGATCCGGTGATCCTGAGACGACCAGGATGCCCTCGATTGAGTCATCATAGTGCACCGGAACCGTCAGGATAGCGGTGCCATCGGTCAGCTCGCCGGTCATCACTGCTGCACGATCGGGCCTGGGCAATTGCACTGGACCAAAGCCATCGAGGATGGCAGTCGTCTGACCATCTCGACGGAACTTCTCGAACACAATTTTCGATGGGTCACTGCCACGAACGGCATTGAGTACAAATTGATCATCGATGCGCTGGAAAATCGCAACGAGCGGGTATCCCATACGTTCGCCTAGGGTATCCACGAGCTGCTGCAGGGCCTCTTCCGGATTGCGATTCTCCGCCACCACCGACGCGATCTCCTGCAAAATCTGCATTCGCCCCAGGGTCGCGTGTTCCAAATCAAACAGTCGCCGGTTATCAAGTGCTTGCCCAACGTGCAGCGCGATCGCCTGCAGAATCTGAAAATCCTCGTAGCCGAGCGGATCGTTTTGCCCGTTCTCGACGTTGAGCACTCCGTAGATCTCGCTATTGACCCACACTGGCACACATATCTCCGAGCGGGCACCGTCGAACGACGAGATGTAATCATCAATCTTGGTGACATCTGGGATGTAGATGGGCTCGCCGGTACGGGCTACTCGACCTGTGACGCCTTGACCGACTGCAATTCCAGTATTCCACCACTCTGAATCTGGCTCGCTAAATTCGCCAGAGATAATCGGGAACAGCAGTCGGTCACCTTGCACGATGCCGATGCTAAGCGCGTAGCCGAACTCGGTCTCTATCTGCTGCGCCAGTCGATGACAAAACTCAAGATCACTGCGAACGTCCTCAGACTGACTCAGATCGACCAGGCGGTGCATGATTGCCAGCGTCGACTGAAGCTTCGAGGAGAGTAGCCCCACTTCCGGACTACTCGTTGCTGGCTGAACGTTGGAATGCGTCGCATCGCTCTCCGCGCTGACGTCGACACTCGCGATCCAGGACGCGAGCACGTTTGAGGCTCGATCGAGAAGCGCAATGGTAAGTCGCTGTTGAGCATCTTTGCGGGGGAACTCAATCACAACCTGTCCGATGCGCTGACCCGCTGGGCTGAATGGATACACCAGACGCTCTACCGTCGTGATGCTTGTGTCGTTTGCTGGGGAGGCTACGTTCGAGACGTCTGCGCGCGCGATCTCAACCGTCGTTCCTGGCTCGCCATACTTGCGAAACGAAACAGACTCGGCCGCGAATTTCTCCAGTAGGAAGGTGGCTATGGCTTGAAGTACGTGCTGAGGTGACGCTGCATCGACCGAAACCTGCGAAATCTGCTCCAAGAGTTGCAAATAGTGAACTTGGAGTGAAGTCGGCGTCATCGTAACTTACTTTCGCGGCATCGTTAGTGAGCAACCATATCCGTGTTAATAGTACAACGAACGACCTAGGGGTGGGATTCGGTCGCGTGTTAGACTGCGCTTGTGTCGGCTCTGACCCGGTAGCTGAGTCAAGACAAATTCAGGGCTAGACAAATTTTCACGAGGGCGGAACGGGTCTGGTGGTCCGCGCGGTCTTCAAAACCGTTGTGGGGGGTGACGAGCCTCCCAGGTGGGTTCGACTCCCATGCGCCCTCGCCGGGCGAAGCGCCGGGGCACCCGATCGGGTGCCCCGGCGTGTTGCTGCTGTCCAATGCGGCCGCCTTACATCCAGGCGCCACCATTCACGCTCAGCACCTGGCCG
>CAYNTE010000055.1:0-18611 GCA_964399615.1 uncultured Thermomicrobiales bacterium | reverse complement strand
AAGGGCACGAGCAAGCATGTCATTGAGCTCTCGCTATGTGGGCTTGGCCAAGTAGCGCCGATTCCGTTGCTCGGGATGATCGAACGCTACCCGGCTGACTTTGATGCTCGACTACAGGGTGATTCACTTGAGCCCCTGGTCTACGAGCCGCTTGTTGCCGGTCGCTAGACCCTCTCTTCTTTAATCTTGAGCGAACGCGGTCGGCTGGCTAACCGTCCAGATCGATCGATTGTCCAGTGTTCGATGACTCAGCTGCGGCTACGGCGTATCCGCCGACGATCATGTCCTGAATCGCGTTTCCGACGGATTTAAAGAGCGTAATCTCGGAGTCTGACTGGCGGCCGAGCGACGAATCCGCGACGAGATGCCCTAATTCGATCGATAACGCGTCTTCACCGATTACGCCGGCATCGATGGCCGCTAGCAGGTCACCTGCCTCAGCGAGAATTGCGTCCGTTGAATCGACTACCAAGCGCGCGCGGCCGACCGTCGCAACCGGCACCTCTCGCATCTCGGGCGTATATGCTCCGATGGCATTGATGTGCGCGCCCTCACGCAACCACGCGTCGTCAAAGACGGGCGAAGTAGCGGTCGTCGCTGTGCAAATCACGTCGGCCCCAGTCACCGCAGCTTCGGCGGACGTGCCTACGGAAACGCGATCGACAAGCTCGGGTGCCCAAACAGCAAGTCGCTCGGCAAAGCTATCGAGTGCCTCGCGATTGAGATCCACGACGCGCAGCTCATCAATCTCACGCACGGCGGCGACTGCGGCGGCTTGCGTGCAACCTTGTGCGCCAGCACCGATGACGGCTAGCTTCACGCGACCTTCGCGAGCCAGCAGATCGGTCGCTGCTCCAGAGACGGCTCCGGTTCGCAAGGCCGTAAGCGCAGCACCTTCGATGAGCGCGACAGGTTCGCCGGTGGTGGGATCGAGCATGAGCACGATTGCCGAGATGGTCGGCAAATTGCGTTGCTTGTTGCCGGGATACACCGAAACGATTTTCGCGCCACTCGCAGCGGGTCCTGCTGAATTTTCGGGGACAAAAGCGGGCATGTAGAGCGAGACGCCTGATTTATCCGGCATTTCAATGGCAGTTCTCAGGGGGCTGATCGTTTCGCCCTCCGAATACAGTCTGAATCCCTGCTTCATGAGTTCGACTGCAGTATGCATGGGAACGAGTTCACGGAGGTCGGCGGCGTTGATGGCCCTAATCATGCTCACACCTTCATGCTGAGGTCAGTACCGTCACCAAGTGCCTTGAGTCTAGCACCGGCGAGTATCCGACTAACCCGCGGTTACGAAAACACCCGCCTGACGAATCAGGCGGGTGTTCAGATTTCAGATTGAAACCTTAAGCTTCAGCGCCTTAGTACGGGCGGCGAGGCTGTCGGGGCTCGCGCGGACGGGCCTCGTTGATGTTCAACTGGCGGCCGTCCATGTCCTGGCCATGCAGAGCATCGATAGCGGCGCGTGCGTCCTCTTCGTTCGACATTTCGACGAACCCGAAGCCACGGGAGCGGTTGGTCTCACGGTCGGTAATGATCCGGACCGAGGTCACCTCACCGTACTCCTCGAAGAGCTTCCTGAGGTCAGCTTCAGTCGAGCGGAAATTCAAATTGCCAACGAAGATATTCATCTTCCACACTTCCTACCTACCGGGACGCTTTGGCGGCCGTGGGCCCGATATCTGTACAGGACTCGCGAGTGCTCCCAATGACGGTGCACTCTCCGCTCGCTGGATCCATGTCTTGACGGGAGATTCCATACCAGGGAGTCCGGTCGAAACAGGGCTTGAGACGGGAGACTTACTCAGACAATCTGGGGTACTCGTTACACCACTTCCCCGGCAATAAAGACTCAATCGAGGGTCAGGTTGGCCCTCGCGGCTCCCCGAGGAGGACTCGAACCTCCAACCTGCGGATTAACAGTCCGTCGCTCTACCATTGAGCTATCGGGGAAAGTATTCAATTCGCGCCCTACTCTAACACGCGACCGCCAGCGTCGCAACACAAGGCGCTAACGCTCCATTATACTGCAATCCGCTGCTACAATAGCCCGTCAACCTGCATCTTCGTCGCGCTACTGATTGTCGCACCCAAACTCATATAGATCGGATGATCTGACGCGTGGAACCCACCGTCGCGCAAAGCCCAACGCAGTATGCCATCGGTGTTGAGATCGGCACTCGCGGGTTGCGTGCTGTTATCTGTGATTCTCACGGCCGCACCTCCGACAATATTCACGCCATCCACACCCCACCAACCGCGCAGAGCGCCGTCCACGCTGTCAGCGGGTTGATCGAGCAACTACTCGACCGTCAAGGTCCTGATGCACCGTCGATTCAGGGCATCGGCATTGCCTTTGGTGGCCCGGTCGACACGACACGCGGCATCACGATCGGCGCTCCGCGTATCCATGGGTTTGAAAATTTTCCCCTGGCAGGCATCATCGAGGACCGCTTTAACGTGCCAACCGTCGTGGAAAACGATGGCCGGGCTGCCGCTCTCGGCGAGTACCGGTTCGGGGCTGGTCGGGGCTCACGCTCGATGCTCTATATGCAGCTCGGCATCGGCATCGGCGGTGGCGTGGTCATCAATGGTCGTCTGCATCATGGCGCGGCAATGACCGCCGGTGAGTTCGGTCACATGCCAGTCACCACGGACGGGCCACGCTGCTCGTGCGGCAAGCCCGGCCATCTCGAAGCGTATATCTCCGAAACGATTCTGGTGGAACGATTGCGAGAGGCATTGCGAGACGCTCCGCCGGAGATCGCCGCCTACTGGCGCGCTAAGGACGCCATCACGGCGCGCGACATCTTTCTGCAGATGGACGCAGATCCGCTTGCGCAGGAGATCACCGACGAGGCGCTACGGATGATCGGGCTTGCCGTTTCGGCACTGGTCTCTGCGCTGAGCTTTGATTCGGTGGTCTTCGGCGGATATGCGCTCGACCTCGGTGCCAGATTCGTCGGGCAGGTCCGCACTCGCATCCGCCAACATGCGTTTGAAGAGGCGGGTCGAAGGGTCATCGTTTCGGTTGGCCAGCTGGGCACGAATGCTGCGGTGATCGGGGCGACAGCTGCGGTCTTCCAGCGGCTCCAGTTAGCCGACGAAGCGACGTTGTAGCCTGTACAATTGTCTGCTGCAGAGAGATGGGAGCGACATGGCTACAGCAAAACTGAACGACGAAGACCTGGCAACGATCATCGAAGAGATCAAGAAGCGCCAATCGCCGGTAACCATTCAGGAACTGGTCGACCTGCTACGTGCGCGCTACACCGCCTAGATTCACGTTCAACAATCGAGTGCAGCGAAACTACCAGCCACTGGAGGTACAGGGAGAAGATGGCACAAGCCAAGACAGAGGTTCAAGGTCCTGAGTTCAGCGGCTCCAAAGCCGAGAAGGAGCTCGCGACCAGGGTATTTCAAGCCTTCCAGCTCAGCGGAAGGTTCTTTGCAATTGACACGCCGATCACACTCAGTGCTGATTCGCTGCTGGAGTTTCTCGAACAATCCGGCGAGTCCGTCAAACCTGACGTGTTACTGAAGGCTGTCCGCGCAAATGAGACCGTCTTCAGCGTGCGCGAGGACGAAGATGGCGCAATCAGCATCGTCTCAAACCGACGCGGCGTCGCTCCAGATCTGGGCGATGGGCAGGCAGAAGACAAGCACGACCTACGCGAGCGATTCAGCGAACCAGAGCCGGTTCGACCTCAGGCAAGCGCGGCTCGATCCGAGCGCAGCGCTGCACGAACCGGATCGGAATCTCCAGCTGGCGCCACCCGATCGGAATTCGCACCCGACTCCTGGCAGGCAGCGGTCGCTGCGGCGCTCGCTGAGGCCGGTGAAGAAACCGATGAAATTCCAGCCGTCCGGATCGTCGACGTGCCGGAAGAGGAACGCGTCGAAATCGGCGACGAGGATATTGCGGTCCAGATTACCGAAACCGAAACTGAGAGCGGCGTCGAGGCAGATGCCGAAGTTGTTGACGTGGCAGAGCCGGAAGCCGTCGAAGAAGAAGTTGAAGAAGAGATCTTCATCGATGTCGTGAGCGCCACGGATGACGAACTCGCATCAGCGATCGAGCAGGCGCTTGTCGAGACCGATGAGTTGGTCCGTTGGGGTGATACCTGGATGGCTGAGAGCAGTGTCGGACGTCTGTCGCGCGGCGACGTTCGCAAGCTCCAGGAATTCCTCGGCGAATCTGATGAACCGCTCTCCGATGTGGATCTCGTTCAGGATCTGCGCGGCGTGATGCCCGGGTCCGATGAGTTCGAGGGCGAGCGATTCGCGCTCAACTACCGGATGGCCCAGGAGACTAAAGATTTCGAGTTTGTCGGAACGGCAGGTTCCGCGCTCTGGTCGTCCACCGCGCTCAAGCCGATTGGCTCAGACAAGCGCAAGGCGTCGGACATTGGTCACGACTATGACTTCCTGAACCAATATCAAGATCGCTCGCCCGCTGCCGAAGAAGGCATTGTCGAGCACGTGTTGACGCTCTACGAGTTCCGGCTGGGCGTGCTCCCGTACAACGGCGATTTCGCGGCGCTGCTGCCCCGAGCTGCGTTCGACAATCAGCGCGCGACCCGTCTCACGTTCGAGTCACCGCAGACGCTGGAGTCATTCGAGATCGAGCTGCGCTATCCAACTGAGAATCGCGGCGGATACCTGATCGGTTTCGAGCAGTTCTTTGCCGAGAATCTGGTGCCCGGTGCGGTGCTGACCATTGAGCAGGCAGACAGCGAGACGTCGTTCATCATCGAGTACTTCCAGATGTCCCGGCAGGATCGCAAGCTGCTGCAGCTGGATGACCGCAAGCACAAGTTTGTGTTCAAGCAGACCACGTACTACTGCGCGATCCAGGATGACATGCTGCTCGACGACAACCACTTCGAGCGCCTGAACAACGTCGAGCCGCTTTCTGAGGCAGTCCGCCGGCAACCGGAGCAAGTTGTCGCGGCAACGTTCGAGCGCATCGGCGAGGTTGCAGAGAGCGGTGACAAGAAGACGTACATCGCGACATTCACAGATCTGCTCGCTGTCGCGAACATCGAGCGGCCGATATCGGCAGACTACCTGCGAGACATCTTGGAGACGCCGAGCTTCCGTGCAGGCGACGAAGAGGATGTCTACGTCTATGAGTCCGATTAGGCCCCAACGGCCTGACGCTGGCGGTCGTGCCGACGAGATCGTTTCTCAAGTCACGGGAAACGATCTCGAATCGACGATCAAGAAATTGAGCGATCTTCCTGTAGACGTTGCTCGCGAATTGCGCCCTCGCTGGGCAGCTCTTGACCGCGAGCAACGGCTGCGGCTTGTGCAGCAGATGGTGCACGATGCACAGAACGAGATCGGTCACAATTTCGATAGAGCCCTGGCTATCGCGATGGACGACGAGGATGCGACAGTTCGTGAGGTTGCCATCGAAGGGCTTTGGGAGACTTCGTCTGCTCACATCTTTAGTCAACTTATTAACCATGCTCAAGACGAGCCGTCGCCTAGGGTGCGGAGCGCACTTGCACGGGTGCTAGGCCAGATTCTTGCGGAGTCTCGCGCTGGGAACCGTCTTGACGAGCGCCAGCAAGCGTGTTGTGCCCTCCTGGGTGCATTCGCCAGAGAAGATGATGATTACACGGTTCGGAACGAAGCACTCGCAGCGTTCGCGTATTGTCAACCTGGAGATATCGGCGATTTGATCCGGTCAGCGTTGGAGTCCGAAGAATATGAGCGGGTCCAGGCCGCACTGAAAGCGATTGGCCGCAGCGATGCCTCGCAGTGGAAGCGAGAACTTGAGCGCGCGCTGGAAGACGATGACGAGGAGATCCGCGCCGAGGCCGCCACGGCAATCGGGCTTTCTGGAGACGATCGTTTCCTTGCTGCGTTGATCCCAATCGCAACCGAAGATCATGACGAACCACAGATCGCCGCAATTACAGCGCTCGGTGAGATAGGTGGACCGCTGGCAATCCGACACCTAAGTAACCTCCAAGAATCCGACGATGAGGCCGTTCGCGAGGCTGCGCAAGAGGCGCTGGACGCTGCGACGCTGCTCGATTCCGTTGGCACCGCACCGCACCGCCCTGATCAGCAAGGCGACTCTGACTGAGATGCCCGAGATTGCACCAGCACCACAACCGTTCGAATCGGTCACGAGTCGGTGCCGCGACATGCAGATCAATGGAAATCCATCCACCTCAATCGAGCACGTAGCGTTCGACAGCCGTAAGGTTCAACCCGGCTCACTCTTCGTGGCGCTGCAAGGTGGTTACACGGACGGCCACAACTACCTTCAGCAAGCGTTAGGGTCCGGCGCAGTTGCCGCCATTGTCGAGCCGGATACATCAGATGAGCTTATCGCTGGCTACCAGGCAGTCGGAAGGGTTCAGAACACCCGCGGCGCGCTGGCTCAGATCGCGGCAGCATTTTACGGCGATCCATCAAGAGGCCTGACACTTATCGGTGTGACTGGCACCGATGGCAAGACCACGACATCGACCATCCTGCACGACATCCTCACGCATGCGGGCCGGCACGGCTCGTTAGTCGGTACGGCTGGTGTTCGTCTGCCAAGGGGTAAATCACACAAGCTCCTGCGCCAGACGACACCAGAGTCGCTGGAAGTTCAGGAGTTGCTCTATCAGACGCTGCACCTGGGTGGCTCGTTCAGCGTGCTGGAGACCACATCGCATGCGCTCGAAACGCACCGCGTTGATGAATGCGCGTTCGATATCGGAGTTGTCACGAACGTGACGCGGGAACATCTGGATTTTCACGGCTCTGTCGCACGCTATCGGGCAGCCAAGGCAAAGTTGTTGCGGCAAGTCGATCAACAATCACGCATCGACTCGCTCGGCATTTGCGTTCTGAATCGGGACGATGAAGGCACGCGTGAGATTGCCCACGCTGCCGGAAGCGCCGAGGTCGTGTGGTTCAGCGCAGGCGGCGACCAAGACGCAAACCTCTTCGCGACATCGATTGAACCTGAAAGCAATGGCATCCGGTTCAAGATCTGTGGTGATTGGGGCAGCAGCGACGTCTGGTTGCCGCTTGCCGGTCGCTGGAACGTTTCAAACGCTCTGGCCGCGACGCTTGCCGCACTGGCCCTCGAAGTTGAGCTTGACGTAATCGTAGACGCGCTGGAGACCGTTCGGCCCGTTCCGGGACGGATGCAACTGGTCGATGCCGGACAACCGTTCTCGGTGGTTGTGGACTATGCTCATACGCCTCAAGCGCTGACCGTGACGTTGAAGGAGTTGCGGACTTTGACGAGCGGGAAGCTATTCGCGCTCTTCGGCTCAGCGGGAGAGCGGGATATTGAGAAGCGTGCGGAACAAGGGGCATTGAGTGCGCAACTGGCCGATTTTTCGGTCTTTACCAGCGAAGATCCACGCTTCGAAGACCCAGAGGCGATCATCGATGCTATCAAGCATGGAGCACTTCAAGCCGGGGGCCGAGAGCATGTAGACTTCGAGTGCATCGAAGATCGACGAACTGCCATACAATTCGTGATCGATCGTGCCGAAGCGGGGGATACGGTACTGCTGGCTGGCAAAGGTCACGAGACAAGCATGATTTACGGTGCAGAGCAACGGCCGTGGAATGAGGCCACAGTCGCGTTGGAAGCGCTCGCTCAGCGGGGATTTCAACAGGACACGTAGGGGACAACGAATTCGATGATGCAACGACTGAAGACGTTCGGCCGGCTCATTCCTATCATCGCGATGGTTTGTGTCAGCCTAGCTGCCTGTGGTGAACCGATCGACCAGGTGAGCGGCCAAGCCGCTGAATCATCGCCCGGACAGATCCTCTTTGTCAGCAATCACAATGTCATGCGCTGGATCGACGGCGACATCGAACAAATCACGAAAGACGTCAATGCGTCATCACCGACCTGGGCACCGCTTGGAGACCGGTTCGCCTACATTCGCGTACACGAGGCGTTCTCGGAATTGATCATTGCGCGCCGCAACGGCGTGCAACTCGTCCAAGTGACGCAGCATGATCCGGGCCTTGAACCATACACCGAAGATTACGTCGGTCTTGCAGCCTGGGCCTGGGATCCTGACTGGTCACCAGTCGGGGAAGAGCTCATCTACGTCAGCGACAAGGGGCTGGAGGACGACTTTTCGCGCAATCTCTACATCTGGATTGCCGAGCGCCTGGATCTTGGGATACCGCCACACGTCTCGCCATCTGCAGCGAGTCTGGGCGAGACGCAAGAGGATCCGAACTACTCGCCAGACGGTTCAGAAGTCGCGTTTACTGTTCGCTTGGAAGAGGGCGATGGCGCGCGTCACATGGAGATCTGGACCATGAATCTCTCGACTGGCGAGTGGAACGCACTCGTGCCGGGCACCGAGGGCGCATATGACAGCGACTGGTCCCCTGACGGTGACAACATCGCCTACATCCAGCGGACTGGCGATCGAAATGATGTCTGGATCGCACCACTCGACGGCAGCGAACCCTATCAGCTAACGGATATCGGTAGTCTTGCCGAGCCTGCCTGGTCACCGGACGGTCAGCAGATCGCCTTCATGCGCAATATCGATGGTCACTTCGAGATCTGGGTGGTCGACGTCGAAGAGGATGCGGACGGTAAATTGACCGCAGGCGAACCACGGCAGCTCATCACCGCCGATAATATCGATGCTCAGTCTGGCATCTCCTGGATAAACTACATGCCCTAGTCGTCTTCGGGCTCGACGAGCGCGATGTGTAGATCCTGAAGCTGCTCTTCGTCGACCCGGCTCGGCGCATCAAACATGAGATCTCGACCCGCCTGGTTCTTCGGGAACGCAATGACTTCACGGAGCGAGTCCTCACGCGCCAGGAGCAGAACGATACGGTCGATACCCGGTGCAATGCCACCGTGCGGCGGTGCGCCATACTCGAAAGCGGTCAAGATCCCACTAAAGCGACGTTCAATCTCTTCCGAATCGTAGTCCATCAACTCGAACATCTTATTCTGCAGCTTGCGGTCGTGAATTCTGATCGAACCGCTTCCCACCTCGTAGCCATCCATGACGATGTCGTAGGCCTTGGCGCGCACCGCGCCGAGGTCGGTATCAAGCAGCGGGATGTCTTCGTCCATCGGCATGGTGAACGGGTGGTGCGTTGAGTTCCAGCGCTGTGTATCTTCGTCCCACTCGAAGAGCGGGAACTCGACGATCCAGGCTGGAGCGGAGACGCTATCGTCGATCAGCCCAAGCTCACGACCAAATCTGCTGCGAAGTCTGCCCAGAGTTTCGGCCGCTACAGCTGAAGTGTCGGCGACAAAGAGCAGGAGATCACCTGCGTTTGCGCCGGCTGCACCGACGATCTTCTCTACCTCCTCGGCCTCGAAGAACTTCGCGATCGGAGAGCGAACATTGAAGCTATCGTTTTCAGGCTCAAGCGCCATCCAGGCGAGCCCCTTTGCGCCAAAGCGTTGGGCAAACTGCGTCAGGTCGTCGATCTCCCGGCGGGTGATGTCTGACTTGCCAGGAACGGCAATCGCGCGAACGACTCCACCTGATTCCACTGTCGATGAGAAGACCCGGAAGCCGGAACCGGCAACGATCTCTGAGATATCGCTGATCTCGAGACCGAAGCGAAGATCGGGCTTGTCGGAACCAAATCGCCGCATGGCTTCGGCGTAGGTGAGACGTGGGAACGGCTTCTCCTGAATGGTGAGACCTGCGAGCTCGATAAGCTCTACAAAAAGGCCCTCCGTGAGGTTCAGCACGTCGTCGATATCGACGAACGACATCTCCAGATCGAGCTGCGTGAACTCAGGCTGGCGATCGGCTCGAAGATCCTCGTCTCTGAAGCATCGAGCAATCTGGTAGTAGCGGTCAACGCCAGCGACCATCAGTATCTGCTTGAGTTGCTGAGGTGACTGCGGCAGCGCATAGAATTCGCCTGGATGGACGCGACTAGGGACAAGATAATCACGAGCACCTTCAGGCGTGCTCTTGATGAGAATCGGGGTCTCGATCTCAAGGAAATCCCGAGCATCGAGGTATTCGCGGATCTTCTTGACGACCTGGTGCCGTAACGCGAGCATGCGCTGCATGGCTGGACGGCGAAGATCGAGGTAGCGGTACTCGAGGCGCAACATCTCATCTACGTCGGTGGCGTCGGCAATCTCAAATGGGGGAGTCTTGGCCGGGTTGAGAATGGCGATCTCGACCGCTTCAACCTCGATTTCGCCAGTCGGCAGGTCGGGGTTAACCGTCCCCTCAGGTCGAGCTTGCACGACACCATGAACTTCGAGAACAAATTCGGAACGAACCGTCTCAGCGATCTTATGCGCCTCTGGGGATTGCTCGGGGTTGCAGACGACTTGAGTCAGTCCATACCGGTCTCGCAGGTCGAGAAAGATCAGACCACCATGATCTCTGCGGCGGTTCACCCAGCCCTTGAGGACTACATGTTCGCCGACGTTTTCTGCGCGCAGCTCGCCACACGTCTGGTAGTTTCGTTCACCAGCCATACCTTGGATCGCCCCCTTAGTGGTTTTCGGATTCTTCAGCGTCTTTTCGCTCTTGCTGCTTGACCTGGTCCCAAATCTCATAGATCTCATCCATCGACGAGACCTCGACATCGCCGAATACATGCGGATGTCTGCGAATGAGTTTGGCTGCCAAGCCTTGAATGACGTGCTCGATGTCGAACTCTCCGGCCTCCCGGCGGATCTGGGCTTGCATCAGAACGTGGAGTAAAACATCGCCCAGCTCGTCGGCCTGCGCGGCAAGGTCGCCGCTCTCGACTGCCTCGCGGAACTCGTCGACCTCTTCGATGAGTTGTGGGACCAGCGTCTCAGGTGTCTGCTCACGATCCCAAGGGCATCCTATTGGGCTCCGCAAATGGCCGACGATGTTTTCGAGATGCGTGAAGCTGCGGCTGGCATCCAGATGGCTCTTGCCTGAGATGAAGCAATAGCCGCTGGTGGCATCGCACTCGATCTCACCGTAGGCACGGGTAAGGCGTTCAATCGCTATCTCGCCGATTACTGGGTCATGAAGGTTGAGGACCAGAACCGATGTTGCGGGGTCTAGCGGCGTCACCGGCCCAAATGGCTGCCGGCGCTCATCCTCGGCGAGCTGTAGTGCGTCTATGACTTGCAAATTAGCGTAGGGCCGGTGTGGCGGGAGAGTCCCGGGTATCAGTGCCAGATCTGGATGCTCCGTGAGCACCTCGACGGTCCTGTCGCCAATCTGAGCACTCCACGGCACGAGGTAGATAACCTGCTGATGCTCTGAGATGGCAGTAAGGTCTTCTGCTACTTCAGACGCGACGCTGAGCGGATCGCCATCGTGGAAGAGCTGGCCGTAGTCGCGGTCGATGCTCCACAAATCGCCGAGGATCTCGGCTGCGGCCGCGCGGTTTCTCACTGCGACGATTGAGGGTTGAATCCGATCGAGGAGTTCCAGGACACCGTCACCAATACCGAGACCAACTACAGTGATCACGAACGCTCCGAATCCACATCACTACCAGCACTGAGGACGGCCATAAATGCTTCCTGTGGGATCTCGACGCTTCCAACCATCTTCATGCGCGCCTTGCCCTCTTTCTGTCGCTCCAGCAGTTTGCGCTTGCGCGTCACATCGCCACCGTAACACTTGGAAAGCACGTTCTTGCGCATTGCCTTGACGGTTTCACGCGAAACGATTCGACTGCCGATTGAAGCTTGAATCGGTACATCGAAGAGCTGCCGGGGAATGAGCTTCCGGAGCTGTCTCACCAAATCGCGACCGCGGTAGTAGGCCTCATCACGGTGGGTGATGACAGACAGCGCATCGACGGGCTGGCCGTTGACGAGTACATCCAGCTTCACCAGATTGGCCGGCTGCATCTGCTTGAACGAGTAATCGAGTGACGCGTACCCCTGCGTTCGGGACTTCAGCTGGTCGTAGAACTCAACGATCAGCTCTGCGAGCGGCATGCCGAACGTCATCGAGACACGGTCTTCGTCCAGATACTCCATCTGGTCGAATGTGCCACGACGGTTGGTGACCAGCTCCATGATGGTGCCGATGTAGCGCGCAGGGCTAATGATCGTAATATCCATCCAGGGCTCGCGAATCTCATCGATCTGGCCAGCGTCAGGCATCAGTGATGGGTTGTCAACGCGCACAATGTCGCCTGTGGTGGTGACTACTTCGTATTCGACGCTTGGAGCCGTGGCCAGCAGATCAATGCCGTACTCGCGCTCCAGACGCTCCTGAACGATCTCCATGTGCAGCAGCCCAAGGAAGCCGCAGCGGAATCCGAACCCTAACGCATCGGATGACTCAGGCTCGTAGACCAGCGCCGCATCATTGAGTCGCAGGCGCTCCAGCGCATCACGTAGTTCTGGGTAGTCCTCGCTGTCGGCCGGATACAGTCCAGCAAATACCATCGGCTTGGCCGGACGGTAGCCGGGTAGCGGGTCACTGGCCGGTGCGGTTGCGAGCGTGACGGTATCTCCGACCTGGCAATCGCCGATATTCTTGAACCCTGTCGCGATATAGCCGACCTCGCCAGCCGTCAGCTGTTCGACCTCGCGCATACGCGGCTCGAAGATGCCGAAATCGATGACCTCGGACTCTTTGCCAGTGGCCATCATGCGGATGCGAGGATCGCCCTGCAACGTTCCCTCGACGATTTTGACGTAGGCGATGACGCCCTTGTAGGCATCGTAGTGTGAATCAAATACCAGGGCTTTCAGCGGCGCATCGGGATTGCCTTCTGGAGGAGGGATGTGGTCGACGATGGCTTGGAGCACACTGGTGATGCCTTCGCCGGTCTTGGCAGAGGCGAACAGGATCTCATCCTCAAGCAAACCAATGAGGTCCTCGACTTCTTTGGCAACGAGTTCTGGCTGCGCGCCGGGAAGATCGATCTTGTTGACGACGGCGACGAGCGCGAGATCGTTCTCAAGCGCCAGGTAGACGTTGGCAACGGTCTGCGCCTCGATGCCTTGCGAAGCATCAACGACGAGCAGTGCACCTTCGCAGGCGGCAAGAGAGCGGCTAACTTCGTAAGAAAAGTCGACGTGCCCAGGAGTGTCGATCAGATTGAGCTGATAGCGCTTCCCGTCAGCAGCGTCGAAATGCATCCGCACGGCACGCATCTTGATCGTGATGCCCTTCTCGCGCTCGAGGTCCATCGTGTCGAGCACCTGCTCCATCATCTCTCGCTCCGAGATGGTGCCGGTCTGCTGCAGCAGACGGTCGGCCAGGGTCGACTTTCCGTGGTCGATATGCGCGATGATGCTGAAATTTCGAATCTGATCGCGGGCTGTCATGCTTTTCTTTCACGCCGTGATGCGCAGAACTACACTCAATGCTACGGCCCCGTCACAAGCAATCAAGTATACCGGAGCAATCGTGCTATTCGTTACCGGATCTAGGATAGCGGGCCTCGACAAATGGCTTGATCTTGCGGCCAAGAACCGGAATCCGGCTGGCGATCATCGGCACCTCGGGCGAACCAGCCACGTACGCGAGCACGGCATATGTCAGTCCAGCGGTTCCAAGCCCAAAACCGAAGAGCAGATACGCCCCGATGGAGCGACCGTTATCGGGATCGGTCACGACCCCGAGGTTGTCACCGATCCAGTAGGCGACCACAACAAACGGTATCGAGATGGCAACGGTTCGGCCGAGTGAAGCCCAAAACCTTCGGTCGGGCATGCCGATAACTCTGGAGAGGACGACGAAGAGCGCCAGTGCCTCGATGCTGCTGGAAATTGAGAGCGAAAGTGCAAGACCCTGGTAGCCCACACGGCCCAGCAGCCACCAGCTAAGCGCCACGTTGATGACGACCGCTGAAGTCGAGATGATCACCGGCGTGCGTGTGTCGTGCATGGCGTAGAAAGCGCGAGTCAACGCCTCGGTGATCGCCCAGCCTATAAGCCCAAGTGCGAAGAACTTGAGCGCCCCTGCAACCAACTCGGTCGACTCCGCATCGAACGAGCCTATCTGGAATAGCACTTGCACGATACTGAGCCGAAACGTGTAGAGCAGAATCGCAGCGGGCAGGCTGAGAAAGAGCAGTGGAGCTAGCGCGTTGCTAAGTGTGCGCTTCATGGCGTCGAGCGAGCCAAGCTGTACCAATCGGCTCAGGATGGGGAAGATCACCGTCGAAAGGCTCAGAGCAAGGACGCCGTACGGTAGTGAGAAGAGCTGGAAGGCGTAGTTGAGCGCGCCTACGCTGGCCGTACCCTCACGGGACGCGAAATTGGTCATCACAATGAAGTTGACCTGGAATGCGGCCTGGCCAATGATGCGCGGCCCCATCAGCCGCAGCACCTGGTGGAAGCCCTCTGTCGATCGATCCAGCGCCAGACGCAGTCGAAGGCCGAGACGTTGCAGCCCAATAAATTGCGTGCCAGCGTGCAGGGCAGCGCCGACAACGACGCCGATTGCGAGGCCGTGGATGCCGAAGAACGGCACCAATGCAACCGCGCCAAAGATAATCCCGAGGTTGTAAAAGACAGGCGCAAATGCAGAGAGAGCAAATCGCTCCTGTGCCTCGAGCATACCCTTGAATGCGATTCCGAGACCGAGGAGCAGCGGTGAAAGCAGGAGCATTCGGGTGAGTTCGGCCGCAAGTTCCGCTTGCTCGTTGGGGAGTCCGGGCGCGATAACCACGTCAATCAGCGGCCTGACAACGAGGAATATCAGCACCGTACTGACGAGTAAGACGATCAGGACGTAAGTTAGGATCGTGCTGGCCAGCTGCCAAGCTTCAGAACGTCGCTGGCGTGCCAGCAGACCAGCAAACACGGGTATGAAGGCACTCCCGAACGCGCCACTCATAACCAGCAGAAAGAGGAGATCTGGAATCCGGAAGGCCGCGACATAGGCGCTGTACTCCGGAGACGTGCCAAATTGCGCCGCGATAACGATCTCGCGAACGAGGCCGAGGACGCGCGAGGCGACGAAGGCGATGCCAACGATGGCCGTATTGCGTGCTATCCCGACGCTGACCGGTGATGCTTTCGGCGTCTCTTGAACACGAAACGGCTCGGTGACGCGGTCGTCAAGGTTGGGCATCTCCTCGGTTGGACCGAAGCGCGTCAGATGGGTCATCTTGGTTGGTTGCAAACGCTCTCGTCGCTCAGGCATATCGCGAGCATTGTACGTTGTGCTGGGCGTGGTCGCAGGAATCGCAAGTGGTACACTAGCGAGGTTGGAAGGCCGAGTGCCTTCTATGTTTGTGTTGCCTACTACAAGATCGTTGGAGGTTTGGCGAGTTGGCTCATTCGAAATCCGCACGCAAGAGGATTCGCACAGCAGAACGTAATCGACTTCGCAATCGCGTGTATCGATCTGGTTCTCGAACGCTGGTCCGGCGTGCGATGGAGGCGATCGAAGCAGGCGATGCTGACGCGGCGTCGGAAGCAGTACAGCGTGCGGTGAGGATGCTCGACCGGACGGCCGGCAAGGGGATCATCCACAAGAACACGGCTGCCCGGCAGAAGTCGCGTCTGATGTCACGCTTCAATCAGATGAAAGCGTCTGTCTAGGACGCGCATTTCAGCGCTGAAAATGCAGCGCAATTTCGGCGACGGTGGATTCCAACAACGTCGCCGTATTTTGTGCGCGTCCTGTTTTCACTAGCCACTCAGCTCGTCGCAGTGCGTCAGCGGATGCCCCAAGGGCCTTGCGATTGCGCCAGCCAGACTTGCGACTCACCGTCATTCCGAGTTGCGCCTCGCTAAACCCCGACATGTCGGCGGCCAGCTTCGGGTTGCTCTCGGCCGCAACACCAGCGGCCATCAGAACGCACAAGTTATAGGCTAGCTGTCCCAGCACGGCCTCGGCCGGTTGACCGTTCTCCAGGACACGCCGAAGCTCTTGTAGCGCTGCTTCTGGACGACCGGAGAACGTCTCGTCGCCGAGCTTGAACGCCGTCACTCCAGATCTGCGCTGCACCAGCTCATCGACGAGGCCGCTGTCGATGGAACCATCGGGGCTTGCGATAGCAAGTTTGTCGATCTCAGTCGCGATCAGCAGCGGGTCGATCGAACCTTCCTGAAAGCGAGAATCCGCGCGCCAGAGCGTGGGGTAGAGATGATCGAGCATCTCTTCGATTGCTCTGGCCCCAAATCGTGCACCCTGCGATGCCGCACGCTTTGATACCCAGTCAACCAGTTGCTTGCCTCGCGGAATCTCGAACTCCGTGACGCGTAGCTCACGTGGGGCAATATTGCGTGCAAATTTATCTATCGAGCGCTTGTTCACCTTGCCGGAGTTGGTCAGCACGACGATCGTCGTATCGGGCGCTTCAGCAATGGTCTGGGCCAGGGCATCGGCATCTACAGCATCTGAACTACGGTTGCGCCGGGCAGCACTCGACATAAACGCGTTCTCGATGATGACGAGACGGTTGCCACCAAAGAATGGGGGGGTTGAGAGGGCAGCCCGCACTTCGCTCAGCGAAGCGTCGGCGGCATCGAATGTGGACGCGCCCATGCCAGCGGGGTCGTATTGCGACGTAAGTTGGTCAAGTTCATCGTGAAGATCGACCGTATTCTGGCCATGGAGCAGGATCGCAGACACCGGAATGCCCTCAACTTTCTGGCGAGATGAAGAGGGGGCAAGAGACCGGGCCTCGTGGAACTAGCCTCGAGCCTGCATGTGCAGGTGGGTGATTCGACGTTCGCCCCTAAGGCGAGCGAAGATCCCCCGAAAGCTAGTTATGTAGGCTCGATGTGCTTTGAACCACGAAGCACGTATCAGTCCTCGCCCCGTATCAATCCTATCAATACCTTGGCCGAGATTCAGGTGAACCCCTACAATGCTCAATGGCGAGGAAGGGATTGGCCTGGAATGCGCATCGCTGTTACCCGAAGAATTCACGAGGATCAGGTCGAACGTCTCCGAGATGTGGCGGAGCTTCGGTACTGGGAGCACGAATTACCGCCATCCCCTGAGGAGCTGATCGAGCTGGTCGAGGGCGTCGATGGCGCGCTGACGCTGCTAACTGACCGATTCGACGGGACCGTGTTCGATCAGGTGCCAGCCCTGCGTGTCATCAGCAACCTGGCGGTTGGCTACGACAACATCAACGTGCCAGAGGCAACATCACGAGGCATCGCCGTCTGTACCACGCCCTCCGTTTTGACTGACACGACGGCGGAGTTTGCGATTGCGCTCATGTTCGCGGTTGCCCGGCGAATTGTGCCAGCAGCCCGGTACGTTGCGGAAGGCCAGTGGACGACATGGCTGCCGCTTGGATTTCTCGGCAAAGATTTGCAGGGCGCAACGCTGGGCATCGTCGGCCTAGGCAGGATCGGGAGACGAACTGGAGAGCTTGGCGCAGCCCTGGGAATGAAGGTCGTCTATCACCAGCCGTTGACGGTGCAGAGTAATTTCGAGCACCTCCCGCTCGAAGAGCTGCTGCGGAAAGCGGACATCGTGTCACTGCACACGCCACTCACCAGCGAGACACATGGACTGATGAACGCCGAGCGGATCGGAATGATGAAAGATGACGCAATCCTCATCAACACCGCGCGCGGTCCAGTGATTGACACGGAATCATTGGTAGCAGCGCTCGAAACAGGAAAGCTATTTGGAGTTGGGTTGGACGTGACCGATCCCGAGCCTCTGCCCGCGGATCACCGATTGCTGTCGTTTGATCGGGTCACGGTCGTGCCCCACATTGCTAGCGCCTCGGAGGCAACGCGTCACAAGATGTCGCAACTCGCTGTTGATAATGTGCTGGCGGTACTGCAGGGCGGTGATCCTCCAAACTGCCTGAATCCGGAGGTCCTACATCGTGAGTCTTGATCAACAACACGTCGTCGTCACGGGGATCGGCCTCATCACTCCGCTTTCGGCTTTTCGCGAGCAGTCGTGGAGTCAGATTCTTGATGGACTGGGCGGAATCAAGAAAATTAGCCGGTTCGACGCTTCAGATTTTCCTGTCCAAATTGCCGGTGAAGTACCCGACTTTGATCCTGAACGAGCCCTCGACAAGAAGGATTCGCGGCGCACGGATCGGGTGATTCAGTTTGCGGTAGTGGCCGCGCACGAGGCGATTGAGCACGCACAGCTTGACCTTGAGCGCATTGAATTGACGCGAGCTGGGGCGATTATCGGGTCAGCCATGGGCGGGATAGAGACCTTCGAGTACGGTATCAGGACGTTAGCCAGTCGTGGGCCGGGGCGAGTCAGTCCATTTTTCGTGCCGATGAGTCTGGTCGATATGGCTTCTGGCTATGTCTCGATCCGGTACGGGCTGCGTGGCCCAAACATGGCGACGGTGAGTGCCTGTGCAAGCGGAGGTCACGCGATAGGCGAGGCGTTTGAGACGATCCGGCGCGGGCAGGCGGACATCGTCCTGGCTGGAGGAGTTGAAGCCGCTGTGACTCCTGCGGGAGTGGCAGGGTTTGCTGCTGCTGGAGCCCTTTCGAGCCGAAATGACGATCCTGAGCACGCTAGTCGACCATTCGACGCGGAGCGTGATGGCTTCGTACTGGCGGAGGGCGGGGCAGTTCTCGTCCTGGAGTCGGAAT
The DNA here is from genome assembly GCA_964399615.1 of uncultured Thermomicrobiales bacterium. Lineage (GTDB taxonomy): Bacteria > Chloroflexota > Chloroflexia > Thermomicrobiales > CFX8 > CAYNTE01. The sequence goes on along the minus strand of CAYNTE010000055.1, from coordinate 112 downwards.
CCCACGCAACATCACGGGGCGCGACGATTTTGGCGCGGCTTACCGGATATGGGTCGAGTGCAGACGCATACCACATAACCCAACCAGCAGAGCGAGGCGAGGGCGCCGCGCG
>CAYNTE010000054.1:17206-18899 GCA_964399615.1 uncultured Thermomicrobiales bacterium | reverse complement strand
GGGGCGTGGCACTCAATCGCCGGCGCCGTTATCTTTCACCGACTCCCGACTCCCGTTCCCGCCCTGACCCCGGTTCCCGGGCACCGGTTCCCGATCTCCCCATGCTACGATCCAAATCACGAAACCAGGCAGCTTTGTGTGAGGGACGGTGGCAGATGCAAATCGGCATTACCGGCGGAACCAGCCCGGGCGAGAAGTGGGGACGAGCCATCGAACTTGCCGAACTGGCCGACCAACTGGGCTATCACTCGATCTGGCTCGGCGAGACCTGGGGCTACGAGCTCTTCACCTCGATGGCCGATGTCATCCACCACACCGAACGCATCAACGTCGGCGCAGGCATCGCCAACGTCTTCACTCGCTCGGCAGCCCTCATCGCGATGTCCGCCGCCACCGTCGACGAGCTATCCGACGGTCGCGTCCAGCTTGGGCTGGGATCATCCGGCCACATCGTCGTCGAGCGCCTGCACGGCGTTCCATTCGACCGGCCGCTCACCCGCATCCGCGAATACGTCGAGATTATCAACACACTGATTGCTGGCGAGCGTCTACACCACACCGGACCGATCTTCGACCTCCAGCAAGGCTTCCGGCTGCGGATGAACCCTATCCGCGACCACATCCCCATCTACATCGCCTCGATCACACCCAAGAGCCTGCAGCAATCCGGCGAGATCGCCGACGGCGTGCTGCCGATCTACTGGCCCGGCCACAAATACCGCTGGTTGCGCAAGCAGCTCGACGACGCCTCGATAGCTGCCGGTCGACCCGCCGGATCAGTCAAGATCGCGCCATACATCACCACCTCGCTCGTCGAATCCCCTGACGAACGAGAGCATCTCCGCTTTGAGGCCCGCAGACCGGTCGCCTTCTATATAGGAAGAATGGGGCGCTTCTACGCTGAACATCTGGAGCGGCACGGCTACACCGAAGAGGTCGCAGCTGTCCGTAAAGGCTGGGAAGAGGGCCACGACGCCGCGGCGGCAGGGGTCAGCGACGAACTGCTCGATGCCACCGCATTGGTCGGCACAGCCACCGAGATTGCCGACCGGCTTCAGACCTGGACCGCAGACGGGCTCGATCAGCCGCTGCTCGGCATCCATGGCGACCAAGCCAAGCAGCACCGAACGCTCCGAGAACTGGCTGGACTGCTCGATTCATAATCACGAAAGGTTCGCCCTGACCATGAACGACATCTGGATGCGCGACCGCTCCCCCGATCTCATCCTGACCGGCGGCGCGATCACCACCATGGACGCCAATCACCCCGAAGTCGAAGCCCTCGCCATCAAGGACGGTCGCATCCTCGCCACCGGCTCCAGTGCCGCCATCGAAGAGCTTGCCGGCCCCGCCACCACCGTCATCCAGCTTGCCGGTCGACGCACGATCCCCGGCATCATCGACACTCACAATCACCTGCTCAGCACCGGCGCCGTCATCAACCAGGTCTCGCTCTACGATGCCCGCTCGATCCGCGATATCCAGCAGAGCGTCGCCGCCGCCGTCGAGAGTGCACCACCTGGAGCCTGGATCCTCGGCCGGGGCTGGGACGAGAGCCTGCTGGCCGAGAAGCGGTTCCCCACCCGCTGGGATCTCGACGAGGTCGCGCCCAACAACCCTGTCGTCCTCGACCGCGTCTGGAACATGCTGCTGGCCAACTCCGCCGCCCTTGCCGCCGCCGATATCGGCCGCA
>CAYNTE010000054.1:13111-17106 GCA_964399615.1 uncultured Thermomicrobiales bacterium | reverse complement strand
ATGGCGCCTGAAGAAGATGACCTGCTCCAGCGCATCGAGGACGTCGCCCTCTTCAGCGGCTTCGGCGATGCCTTGTTGCGCCTCGATACCGTCAAATTCATGCCCGACGGTGGTATGGGCGATCGCACCGCCCTGATGTACCAGCCCTATCTCGACGAGCCAGACAATCGCGGCCAGTTCGTCGTCGCCGAAGACGACCTGCGACGCCTCATCCAGTGGGTGCACGATCGCGGCTGGTCGATCGATTGCCACACCTGCGGCGATCGCATGCAAGACATCGTCATCGACGCCTATGCCAACGCCCAACGCGCCAATCCCAACCCGCGCATCCGCCACCGGGTCCACCACGCCTATTTCCCGACTCAGCAGGCGCTCGAGACCATGCGAGAGTTTCGCTTCCCGGCCCTCGCCACCATCCCCTTCGTCACCAATCTCGGCGAGAGTTATGTCGCCAGCGTCGGAGAGGAACGTGCTGCCGGCACCATGCCGCTGCGCACCTACCTCGAAGCCGGCGTCCCGCTGGCGCTCAGCTCCGATTCGCCGGTGACCACCTTCAACCCGTTCGTTGGCATTTACGCCGCGACGACTCGCAAGACCGTGACCGGCAGAGTGCTCGGCGCCGAAGAGCGCATCAGTCGTCAGGAAGCCTTGCGAGCCTATACGTCCGATGCCGCATGGGTGACCTTCGAAGACGACGACAAAGGCTCACTCACCCCTGGCAAACTGGCCGATATTGCGGTCCTCAATGACGACCTCTTCAGTGTCGACGACGAGCAACTGAAGCAGCTCCACAGCGTGCTGACGATCGTCGGTGGACGCATCGTGCATGACGATCTCGGTGTCTTGAGTCATGAGACTTCGACCCAGTCGCGCTGAACACATAGAATCAGAGATAGGAAGGTCGCGACGAACACGATACAGGGATGAGGGGACAGGAGAGCGCGGATGCCACTATGCCGCTTTCAGCTGCATGCCACCGAGAGCCGCACCACCCGCCTGGGTTGGGTCGATCTTGAGCATCAGCGCGTATTCGAGATCAACGATTCCCTCAGCAACCTGCTCGGCATGGCCGGGGACGAGCGACTCCAGCGTCTCGGCAACCTCCGCCGGCAAGCGATCGCCAGCTATCCGCTCAATCTCGTCGTCCTCCGTGCGCCCATCGACGACCAGGAGGTCTGGGCCGCCGGCGTCACCTACGAGCAGAGCCGCGACGCCCGTATGGAAGAATCCACCTCCGACGATCTCTACGCCCGTGTCTACGATGCCGACCGGCCCGAGATCTTCTTCAAAGCCTCCGGCTGGCGCTGCGTCGGCAACCGTCAGGCCATCGGCATTCGCCACGATTCCACCTGGGATGTCCCCGAGCCAGAGCTCGTCGTGATCGCCGATAGCGCTGGCGCGATTGCAGGCTACACCGTCGGCAACGACGTCTCATCCCGATCCATCGAGGGGGAGAACGCACTCTATCTCCCCCAAGCCAAGATCTACTACGCCTCCTGCGCGCTCGGCCCCTGGATCGTCCTGCCCGAAGAGATGCCCGAGATCGAGGCGCTGCGCATCGCCATGACCATCGAGCGCGGTGATACTCAGATCTGGGAAGGTGAGACCACCACTGAGAAGCTGCGGCGCAAGCCCGAGGAGCTGCTGAGCCACCTCTTTAGCGCACTCGATTTCCCTGGAGGCGTCTTCCTGATGACCGGCACTGGACTCGTCCCACCCACCGGCTACAGCCTGCGCACCGGCGACGAAGTCACCATCCGCATCGAAGGCGTCGGCACCCTCACCAACCGCGCCATCCGCCTTGAAGACAAGACCCCATTGAGCCGGTGATCGGGGTTCGGAGAAGGATGTCAGATTCTGTATTGAAGGACCACGTTAGATAGTCATCCCGACCGGAGCGGAGGGATCTCTCCGGGGTTCATCCCGGCCTCTGAACGTCCCCGTCGAGGGACCACACCGCTATGTCATCCAGAGGGGATTGCCGAAGGATCCCTCACCCGGCCTTCCCCGAAACGCGGTTGCCGGTCACCGGACCCCGGTATCCCCGCCTCGTTAAATCCAATCCTGCCGTTCACTCCGACTGCAACGATCGCTGACCCGGAGCACACCATTCCAGCGATTCACACAGACTGACACCGTGTCTTGTCCATTGGCCAACACGGGATGCTCACTCCGGCTACAGTCGTCCGAAATCCGAGCCGCACCACTCCAATCATTCACACACAAGCCAAGCGGCCCAAAACCTTGCAACGGTAGCGACACAAGTTGCTCGCTCCGGCTACACTCCCCCGCAATGCGTATCGCACCATTCCATCTGTTCACGCACATCGAAACCGGATCAAAGACCTCCAACATCAACGAGCGGCTCGTCGATCCCTGGTCACCATCATCCACCGTGACAGAGACCAGATACGTTCCACCCCGCTCAAAGCGACACCGATCGTCACCAACCAACTCCCCATCACCGCAGTCGTAGCTGTAACTCAATGGATCAGCTTCTATATCACTCGCAGTCGCCGACAAGCTCACCAGCCCACCGGTCAACGCCGGTCGCGGATGCACAGCAAACTCATCGAGCACCGGATTCACATTCGCAATCGAGATCGTGAACGTCCTCAGCCCAACCTCTAGGTCATCCGTCACCATAAAGGTCGCCTCGTATGGACCATTGTCCGGATAGGTGCAACCGTGCCCTTGTTCCCACTCACCATCACTTGTGCAATCCACCTGCCAAGTTATGGGAGAGGTCACCTGACTGGCCGCAAGGATAAATGTGATCTCTTGCCCTTCTAGACCACTCGTCGGCGCCACCGCATCGATGATCGGCGGCGCGTCGCTCTCGAATGCCCCAATATCGCATGCGCTCCCAACTGCCCTCGGCCGCCCGAGCTGGTCCGGGTCGAACCCTGCCAACTCATCGGTATCGCACCCATCCGGCCCACCGCCATTGATCGCCGGACTCCCATTCAGCAGCGGGTAATAGCTCTGTACCACCCCAGCCACCGTCGTCGACATCAACGGCCCGAGCCCAAGATCAATGCCCTGACTCGATCCCTCGCCGTCCAGCCCACAACTCTCGTCATTTGAGAGTGAATAGGTATCGACCAACTGCGGCCCAGTGCAATGCCTCCCGGTTCCGCCGAAGATCACGCCAGTTACGGTGACGGTCCTCCCGTTCCCAATCCTGATCGCGTCGTTACTCCCGCTTTGTACTATCGTCGACCAAAAGATCTCTGCAGTTCCAGAATCCGTCGGCAAGTTAAGCGTCGATCCGAAAACGGAGCCCTGGTTGCCCGTCAACGTCGACGCGACGACCGTTAGAGACCCACCAGCGCTGAGAATCGCACCCCCCGACCTACTTTTGTTGCGATCAAATGTGCTCTGGCTGATCTGCAGCGTTCCACCATCACTATCGACCACTCCTCCGTTATCGATAGCACCGCCCGATCGAAAGGACTCGTTCCGCTCGAAGCGGCTCTGGCTGATCGTGACCTCTGCACCGTCGATCGCGATTGCGCCGCCATTGAACGCTCGATTGTTTACGAAGGACACGCGCTCCACAGTTAGAGACCCATCCGTCACCTGAATGGCACCGCCGTCAATGGTGCTTTCTACGAGTGATCCACCACCCCCATTCTGCAGAGTCATGTCCTGCAGCTTCAGCGCGCCCGTACTCACAACATGGAAGTAATTTGTCGGAGTCGCACCCTCCTCACGATCCAGCACGATATTCTCGCCGCCGACATTGCTGCCTTCGATTGTCACGGCTTTATCGATGACGATCTGGCCTGCGTTCTCCCCAAAGAAGATCGTCGCAGGATCAGCACAGTCAAACGTCACCGTCCCTCCGGCATCCACATCCTCAATTGCCTGAGCCAGGCCATCCCGAGTGCAGGGATAATCTGCTGATCCATCTGCCACCTTGATCGGTGTAACAGCCAGCACTTGCGGCACAGTCCCTATCCCCGCCAGCACCACACCGCAAACCAGCACCA
>CAYNTE010000054.1:0-13011 GCA_964399615.1 uncultured Thermomicrobiales bacterium | reverse complement strand
CTTTGCGTTAATAGAACGATCTGCTATGTTATGAGGCGGGAAAGAACAACGAATCCGGAGAAGAGGATCCCTTGCGACGACCGTTCCTTACTGGAGCCAGCTTGCTACTGGGCATCATGCTCCTCACGATCGGCATCTCACCCCAGGCAGCCGTGGCCAGGGACATCACCATCTCCGGCGCCACCTGCACCGCAGACGGTCTCGCAGATGCCATCAATACCGCCAGCGACGGCAGCACTGTCACCTTCGACTGCGATGACCCACTCATCACCTTTGCCGAGGGCGACACGATCACCATCACATCCACCACCAACGTCACCATCGACGGCAGCAATGCAGGCAGAAGCCAGATCGTTCTCAATGGCGGGGACGTGTCCAGCTTTTTCTACGTGGAGAGCGGTGCTAGTCTCACGCTCCGTCACCTCACCATGGAACACGGTGCCGGTTCCGAAGTAGCAGGGGTTTGGGCATGGAGGGGAGGTGCAATCATCAACCTAGGCACCGCCACCATCATCCAGTGCAGCTTCAACGACAACTACGCAACTGCCGGCGGCGCAATCGACAATCATGGCACCATTACGGTTAGCCGGAGCACCTTCACGACCAACACATCCTCATCTGGCGGCGCACTCTTCAACGACACAGGAACAATGACCATCGACCAGAGCCGCTTCGATAGTAACTCCACCGTGCTCTATGGCGGTGCCATCTACAACTTCCAGTACGCCACCACAACGATCACTCGCTCCAGCTTCGTCAATAACAGTGCCATCTTAGGTGGAGCGATCTTGGCCGAAGGGACCGTCAAGGTGACCGCCTCAACCTTTACCGGCAATATCTCAAATCGCGACGGGTCAACCATCTTTGTCGATCAGAACCTGAACGATGGTGAAATCGCCTGGTCCACCATCGTCCAGCCTCAAGGTGAAGACGATCCTGCAATCTGGTTCGAGGGAGACCTCACACTCACCGGTGTCATCCTGGCTGGCTATGGAGACCACTGCGCCATGGGTGGGCAGTTCACTCCCGGCACACTCACCGACAGCTACACGCTCGCAAACGACGCTAGCTGTGGTCTAACGACCGCCAATAATTCCCAGGAGAATGTCGCCGATCTCGTCGGCTCGGCCTCAACCATCATCCTCAATGGCGTCGCACAGACCTACTTCCCGCTCCCCACAACCAGCCCCGCCCGCAACGCTGGACCCAGCACCTGCGATACCGCCATCGACGAAGACACCGTCGCCGACCTCGATCAACTCGGCAATCCTCGACCGATCAGCACCAATTGCGACATCGGCGCCATCGAGGCCGACAACATCCCGCCAATCTTCACGTCCTTTGGTGGTTCCCCCTCGACCATAAACGAAGGCGAAACGGTTACTATCGCCGCGACGGCGTTTGACCTGGAACCGAACACACTCTCCTATGCCGTCGATTGCGACACCAGTGATTCGACCTTCCCGATCTTCACCCCCGACTCATCACAAATCTGCGACTACCCGGACAATGGCACCTTCAGCGGCAAGTACATCGTCTCCGACGGCACCGCTACCAACAGCCAACTGTTCACCATCGTCGTCCTCAACCTCGACCCCGAGATCACCGCCGTCAACGTCTCGCCCAGCCTGGTCAGCGTCAACCAGCCCGTCAACATCAACCTCACCGCCACCGACGTCCCGGCCGACGCCCTCAGCCTCAATTACACCTGCGGTAGCACGCCGTCGAGCATCGCCAGCCCTGTAACCTCGGACTCCGGCACGTTCAACCTCATCGCCAGTTGCACCTTCACGAGTCCGGGCAACTTCACGATCACCGGTACAGTCATGGATGACGACGGTGGCGAATCTGATCCATTCACGTTCCAATCCGTCCAGGTCGTCTCTCCCACCACGCTTTGTGCCAACCAATGGAACGGGACGCTTCGACAAACTAACGATTGCGGTCGCGGCGAGACCCAAATCATCCTCCCGATGGAGGGCCCGATCACAATCTGCGTCAACCAGTGGAACGGCGCCACACGCCTCGGCCCCAACTGCTCCCGCAGCGAACACCAAATCACCGCCACCGGCAACAACTCCATCCCCACCTGCGTCAACCGCTGGAGCCACGCCCTCCGCATCGCCGATAGATGCACCCGCTCCGAACGAGCAGACCAGCTCTAACGAGACAGGCAGCAACACACCGGTCCGGAGGCTGAGTCCTCCGGACCTCCCCACGCGAAGGCTCCAAATTTCACCCAGACGGTCATCCCGATCGAAGCGGAGAGATCGTCGAGTTGATCATGAAGTGAAGGGGACCTTCGTCCCGGTTGCCAGTCCGGGTGAGAGATCGTCGGCCATGCTCATCGTCCCCATTGAGACGACCCCGCCACTCTGTCATCCTGAGCTTGTCGAAGGATCTCTCAGGGGATCGTGAATTGCATGGGTACGCTGGTGTGACGTGTCAGTCAGGGTGAGAGATCCTTCGACTCCGCTGCGCTTCGCTCAGGATGACAACGGGGGTGGTCGTCTGAGGGCGGACGGTGACAGGCGGTGTCAGATCTCCGCAAAGATCCCTCGACTTCGCTTCGCTTGGGATGAAGCCCTAACGTTGTAATCCAATGCCAGAGATGTCAGCATTCCCCGATTCACGTCCCGAACCCCGGTTTCCGGGCACCGGTCTCCTACTCCCGACCTTCCCTACGACCCGTTAATGCCCTGCAAGCGGGCCAGGCCGAGGGTGGACATGAGGGCAAGGCCGACGTACCAGCGAATGCGGTGGCGGGTGGCGTCCTTGGTCTCGAGCTCTCCGACACGCTCGACGGTGATGCCGCCATTCTGCAGGCCCATCACGCCCTGCCGGCCGAAGCGCGCGGCGTAGATCGAGGTGGCAGCCGTTTCGTCGCCCTGGGTCTCATCGACTGGCACAAAATCATCGACGAGGATGGGGATGCCGTCGTAATAGAGTGCGCGGCGGCCGAACTGATCGACATCGGTCTCCAGCAAGTTGCCAGAGCTGCGTCGAAGCTGGCTGAGCTTGCGGCGGGTGCGCTTGGCCATGAAGAGGGCATCTGGACGGCCTGGACGCACCAGATCGATCAGCTCATCCATCATATCCAGCGTGAGCGCCGCGCCATCAGCGCCCGCGGTCAGCGTTTGACCGCTTGTGACCAGCTCGGCCAGACCATCGAATTGATTCGTTTCGGTGCCGGTATCGCCAGTGTAGAAAACATCGGAGAATTCGTAGGCCATCGCCTTGGCCTTGGCGGCGATCACCTCGGCCTCGATGTCGTTCGGATCGGCATAGGTCTGCTGCAGGAAATTATCGACATCGGCATCGCCACCGAGGATCTTCAGCTCGGCGGTCACTTGCTGGAAGGACGGCGTCGATTCCGACCAGGTGCCACCGACAGCGTGCCAGGCGACGGTCGGGGCCGTGTTCTCGCGGTTGTAGGTCACGGCGGTGCCAGTCACCTCCATGAAGGGCAGCAACTGCAACACCGACGATTCGCTGACAACCGTCTCGATAACGCCGCGCAGGAGCAGATCGTTCGTCAGCTTGGCAGCCTCAACTTGGGTCATTGCCATGGTCATGTCCTTTTCGTATTCGAGCAGATTGGTAAGTGCAGCACAGAGAGCGGGCCTAGCGCATCAAGCCAGCCCTGATCTTCGACTCGGGAGAGAGACTCTCCAGATCGATGACAGCACTGCGCGACGTGGGTCCAGATGGGATGGAATCCGGCTGGCTCGTAGCTGGTGCTTGGCGTGACTTCTCCAGCGCTTCGGGGAGGGCAGCAAATACCTCATCGAACGTTTCGCCGGGAAGATCGCCGACCCGAATCCCTGGGAACATCTCGCAGATCTGCTGCCGAAACAGGTTGGCGTCTGGCCCGGTAGATGATTCAGCTTGATCATGGCTGATCTCGCTGTCACTGCTCTCGTCGACGTCTGGGGCCGGTTCCGGGTGCGTGGCATCCACGGGTTCAGATTCGTTGGTCACCACGACAGCATCCGGGGCGGTGACGATCGTCTCGTCCATCAGGTCGCTCCTTCCGAGCTCGGGTAAAAGCGGTCTCTATATACCGAGCGACCTGAGCGAGGTGATTTGTGCCACTGTCTTGATGATTGAAGCATCGATCCGTGCAGAGAAAAGAACAACGCCCCCACCACCGAGGTGATGAGGGCGCTGTGTTGAGGCTTCTCAGTCCCCAGAGCCTGGCTCAGCGATGCTGCCGAGTCGAGCTCTCGGATAGCTGACTATATAACTCCCAGGGCCACGATCGCTCCGAACGACGCCTCATCAACCCAACCGAGACCATCTTGGTAGAGGGTTACATCGAAGTTGACGAGCAGCCCGATCGAGATGAGACAGTCGCGGCTGAATGTGACATCGACCGAGCTGTTGGCCGGCACGGTGAAGTCCTGTGATCCAGAAAGATCGCAGTCGAGGATGCCTAGCAGACTTTGCTGGTCAAGCTCCAGGGTTCCGTCGATGTCAGACGCACTAGTATTAGTCACTCCGATCGTGACACTACTCGTGCTCGGAGTCAGGATATTGACATCCAGCAACACATTTGACGGTACTGCCGAGATATAGAGGTCTCCCTCTGACTCTGAATCCAGACCTAGCGACTCGTCGATGTCGTCCGATGGATCATCGAGATCAACGAAGAAGGCCTCCACGCTGAGGTAGATCGGTCCGTCACCGCCCGGGCCGTCGATGTCAACTCGAGCACAGTATTGGCCGGCTGGCACCTCAGCTTCGAACGTGTTCGGGTCGTCATTAGCGTCATTGTCAAATGGCACAGGGATGCCGTTATCGTAGTTCAGATCGTCGCAGTCCCCATCGTCGACAACCGAGACGATCACCACGGTCGTGGCCGGTGTTTGACCGAAAACTTCGATGTCGACGAATCCCGTATCGCCGAGCATAGACTCGAAGATCACTGACTCCATATCGTCATCGAACGGGGTGTCATCCGAGTCAACATCTGTGTTGAAGGATTCGTACCCATCGCCATTTGGATCAGCGCCCACACAGTACTCACCAGGTGCAACCGGGATGCGTGCCATGCCATCTACCGTATCGATCGTGGAACTGATAGCGCTATACAGCACTGCCTGTCCGCACTGATCATCTGGGTAGACGTTGATGATCACGCCATTCATGCCGATGTCACCTTCGCTGTAGACGCCGGTATATACATCGAGCACACTTGTCGCCGCAGGTGCAACGATCGTGATGTCGATGTCGTCATTCGGGTCCAGTGGATCAACGGTACCAGTCGCCGAAGCGTTGGTTCCGAGCTCAGCCTGGGCACAGTAGCCACCCGCCGAGCCGAGAAGCTCGACCTGACCATTTACGTCGGTAAAGAAGGTTCCGATCGGGATACCACCGATGCAGTCCGTTCCGTCCGAGATCGAAGCATAGAAGATCGTGACCGGAATGCCAGCACCAACTGGAGTCCCTTCGAAGGTCTGGACTTGCACATCGAGGTGGCCACCGATGCGGGCATCGACGTCCGTTTGCGGGTCGCCGATTTCCACCTCGAACGGTAGGAACGTGTGCATGACTGTTCCCCCGACGCTAGTCGCCTGGGCACAGTACATTCCAGGGTTCACCTCTGCCTCGAAGGCGTAGGGAGCTTCCGAGCCGTCTGGGTCATCGCCGAAGTCGAATGGAACTGGGATACCACCGACGCTGTAGTCGCCAGCAGGGCAGACAAAGGTACCAAGTTCGACCTTGACGATATAGACCTGCGTCCCGATCACAGCGCCGGGCTCATCGCAGGCGATTGGATCGCCGCCCTCACCCAGTGTGCAATTCGGTCCGGCTACCAGGATATCGACGACGGAGATCACAACGATCTCCGCGTCGATGTCACCCGAGCCATCGCCCGGATCGATCATGTCTGAGATAACCGTCGACTCGGTCGTCGTCACCATCGCGCCAACGCAGTACTGAACACCGCTTGGCACGTGGAACTCGACCTCGCCGTCAGCATCCGTCATGCCCGTGTAGAGCACCTCGCCGCCACAGTCAGCCGCAGCGTAGATGTTGACGATCACGTCTACGGCCGGCTCGGTGCCGATCATGACGCGGGCATCGAGGATCGAGACTTGCAGCGTCTCATCGATGTCGTCGTCAGGATCGAGCGATGTCACCTCGAACGGTTCGTCGCTCAGCACCTGGTCGTCCGTCGTGGCCAGATCCCCATCGAGATCCGCCAAGGCGCAGTAGTCACCTGCATCGAGGTCATCGACTTCATAGGTGCTATCTCCGCCGTTGAAGGTGGCAGCGACGCCATCCGTCGAGAAGTCGACGGCTGAGCAGTCCACTGCCGCGCCGAGCGGCGCCACGAAGACCGTGTAGTCGCTCGAAGGTTGATCGTCAGGATCGAGCACCTGCACATCGGCTGTGCCGACAGCGAGCTGCATATCGACCTCAAGGATGATGTCACCCGAGAGATAGGCTTCTTCCGGATCGCCTGCAGGCAGCGAGGTGCCGAGGGCAGCGGTGCCGATATACCAGTCACCGTCAACCTGGACCAACAGCTCGACCTGGGCGCAGAAGTCACCAGCGACGACCACACGCCGTGCTTCACCTTCAGCGGTGAGCGGCAGGGAGTAGGCCGGCGATTCGGACTGCGACGCTGTGCAGACGAACTTGCCGTCCACGGTTGTCGTAGCCGTGCTGCCTGTAAAGACCTGAACCGTGAAGCTTGAGAGGTCGACGGTCGGATCTTCGTTCTCGTTTTCGAAGAAGTCAGGATCGACGTCAACGTCGAGCATCGTTGCACCACCGGCGATGATGTCGTCGGCAGTGGCTGCGTCCTCATCCGGATCGAGGGTATCGACCGTATAGGCGGCCATGCTGAAGACTTCGTCGCCGTTACCGGCCACTCCGTCGATGTCAGCCATCGAGCAGTACCAGCCTGGGGCAACGGATGCTTCGAAGGTCTCGTCCGTCAGGTTGAGCGTTGTCGAGATTGCTTCAGGCACGGTGTAGTCCACCATGCTGCAATCGACATCACCCGTCGGGACGCGCACGATCGTAACCACGGTGATCGCGGACGTTGCGTTTTCATTGCTGCAGCGGACTGGCTCAGATGGCGGCGGCGCATCAACACCGCAGAGCGCCTCTTCGACGAAGATGTCGGCCAGACCTTCTGCCGGTAGACCTTCCAGAATCGTGTCGACATCGTCGGCAGGATCTGAGGTCGTCGTCTCAAACGGGTTGGTGTATCCCGTCATCGGGGCAAAGACATAGTCTGCAGTCATCGAGTCACCGTCGAGATCAGCGCGTGCGCAGAAGAACTGCGGCAGCACATCAGCGACCTCGAAGGAGTTGTCCTCATCGTTATAGGTGGCGGGCAGTGCGCCAGTGAAGTCTGCAGTCGTGCAGTCCACCGTTGCATCGGCCACCGGAACGATCACGACGGTTGTGACGGTCACATCGAACGGATCGGCGTCGTCACAGGCTTGCGGGAACTCGTCTGGATCGTCATTGTCTTCGCAGAGCCGGTTGACAACCTGAACGTCGGCCGTGCCAGGAGCGTACGGCTCATTGATGATGAGATCGAGCATCGAGGAATCAGCGTATGACTGATTTCCTGGCTCCATCACCGCGACGCCGGATGATGCCGTGCCATCGAGATTCGGGTCTGCTTCGACACAGTAGGTGCCGGGGGCGACCGGAATCGAGACGATGCCGTCAGCATCTGCCGTGAATGGGCTACCGGACAGCTCGGTGCCAGTTGAGCAGTCGTTCGTGTCAGTCGGGTCCACATAGATGGAGACCGGCGTGAACGAGTCCACTGGCTCGTCATTGAGCTGGATCTGGACATCAAGCACCACCACCACGTCGATCGTGATGTCGATGTCATCGTTTGGATCGCCAGCTTCGAGGCCGGAGACCGTACCAGTCTTGTCGGTTCCGCCAAGCTCGGTGTAGGCCTCGGCGCAGTAGTCATAGTCAGGGGCAACCAGCATCTCGACTTGGCCATTAGCGTCCGTCGTCAAGGTCCCCACCGGCACGCCTGTGAGGCAGTCGCCGCGGATGATCTCGACAGAGACGCCTTCGCCAACCGGCGCACCATTCAGGTTGACCTGAACGTCGAGCCAGGCGATCTCTTCAGTGATAACGAGGTCAGCATCGTCTGCTGGATCGCCATCAGAGATATCTTCTGGCCCAGCGCTTGCCGTAACACTGTCGCCGTTTGCATCAGCAATGGCGCAGTAGCGACCTGGTTGCACCGGGATCGAAACCGTGCCGTCGTCGGCCGTGATGAACGTGCCGAAGCTGGTTTCGTCGCCGTCGCAGGTCACGTCGCTCGCATCGGTCATGAAGATCTCAACTTCGGCCCCAGCGACCGGCAGCATCGTGCCACCGAGGTCTTGCTGGACCACAACGTCGAGCCATGCGTCGGCCGTCAGTGCGAAGTCGTTGTCATCGGCTGGGTCGTTGGAGTCGATGAAGAACGGAGCTGCACTGTACATGCGGTCAGTCGTCGCCGCATCTCCATCAAGATCGGCCATCGCGCAGTACCAACCGCGGTCGACCTCCTCGATGAAGTGATTCAGCGCGTCGTAGTCCATTTCCTCGCCCTGGCTGACATAGTCAGTCAACATGGCACAGTCCACAGACTCGTCATCAACAGAGAGGACCCAGACACGGGTCACTGCAGTGGTTGTATCCTGCTGCAGCGTGGCGCCCATCTCCTCGACGGACGGGCCTTCGAGGCAATCGAAGGTCTCTTCGCCGTCGGTGCAGAGTGCGCCCTCAACGGTGCCGTCGGCGATACCTGGCAGCGCTTCTTCATCGACGTTGATGTCGATGTCGACGTCGCCACTCTCGGCAAAGGACGGATCACCTGGCAGCAGTGTTGCTGAGCCACTGTTCATCACGGTGTCGTTGTTCGGGTCGGCCTCGGCGCAGTAGTCGCCAGGAGCCACCGGAACGGAAACGATACCGTCTTCATCGGTCGTGAACGGGTTGCCATCGAGCGGCGTGCCAGTCTCGCAGTCGCCTGCGTAGATCATGACTTCTTCGCCCTCGATTGGCGTTTCGCCGTCGAGTGTGACCTGGACGTCGAGGACGACGGTCACATCGATGATGATGTCACTCTGGTCGCCCGATTCGTCCGTGTCACCGGCCTGCAGATCAACGCCACCGGTCGTGCCCTCGCCACCGAGCTCAGGATAGGCCTGGGCGCAGTATTCGCCAGGAGCGACCAGCATCGTGATCTCGCCGTTTGCATCGGTCAAGACAGGATCACCAAGTGGGCCAAGCAGGTTATCGCAGGTGCCACGGTAGATCTGGACCGGGATACCTTCTGGGACCACTTCACCGTTCAGGGTCACCAGCACATCAAGGTACGCAACGCTCTCAGAGATGCTGAGGTCGATGTCGATGTCGCCAGTTTGCGCGAACGATGGGTCACCGAGTGGCACTTCACCAGTGCCGGAGGTCACGGTGTTGTCCATGTTCGGGTCGGCCTCGGCGCAGTAGAAGCCTGGCTCGACCGGAATCGAGACAATGCCGTTAATGTCAGTGAAGAAGGTGCCGAGCGCCGTGCCGGAGCACGTGGTGTCGCCTTCAGCGGCTGGGTAGATCGTCACTTCGACACCGGCCACTGGCTGTGGATCAGTGCCGTCGTTGAAGTCGACCGTCACCTGCACGTCGAGGTAGGCGTTCGCGCCGAGCACATCGTCAACATCAGTATCAGGATCGTTCGATTCGATCTCGAACGGTTGCGCACTGTAGAGCCGGTCGTCGGTGTTTGGATCACCATCGAGATCGGCCATTGCGCAGTAGAGACCCGGGTCGACTTCCAGCTCGAAGCTGTTGTCGGCTGGGTTGTAGGTCATCGTATCGGCACCGGTGTAATCGACGTCCGCGCAGAGCACGTTGGCGTCGGCTGCCGGGACGATGTAGACGACAGTGTTGGCAGTGGCTTCGCCGGTCGTCGACTCATCACAAGCGACGTCCGTCTCTTCCATGTCAACGATATCGACGCACTGAGCGCCCTCGACCTCGACATCAGCGATACCCGGCAGGGCCGCCTCGTCGATTTCAGCGTCGACATCCTGGTTGGTATCACCAGGCTCGATCGACACGTCTTCGTCATAGGTTTCAGTACCGTCGTTGTTCGGGTCCGCGCCAACGCAGTAGTCGCCGACCTCTACCGGGATTTCGACCTCGCCATTGGCGTCGGTCGTGCCACTGTAGAGCACATCGTCACCACAGTCGTCAGCAGCGTAGACGTTGACCACCACACCATCAGCAGGCTCACCATCGAGCGTCACAAACGCATCGAGGATGTTATCCGGCTGTGGGTTCTGGTCGCGGTAGGCAGCGGCCGGGTTGTAGCCGTTCCAGACGGCCGAACCGTCGAACTGCACCGCATAGTCAACCTGGGTCGAGATGGCCGCGATTGGAGAGGTGGCATTCACCGTCGCCGAGCCGAGATAGCCCACCGACAGCTGCTTGTCCACCATGGTGTAAACGAAGGTCATCGCGTTCGGGTCGATCTTCACCGAAACTGGGTTACCAAAGGTATCGCCAGATGGCAGGTGCCACGTGACATTGGCATCGACCATCACGTTGTTCGGGTTGAAGAGCTGGATACCGCTCGTCGCGCCCATGCCGGTGTCAGGATCACCCTTTTGCACCAGCGGCACACCCTGGTCGTACCAGATGTTCTTGGTGGCCGAGTAGCTGAGCGCCTGGAAGATGTTGTGGTCTTCCGAGGTGGTTGATTCCGGATACTTGGTCGCGTCGATAGCGGCTGCGATCGGTGCATCAGCGATCAGGATCGCCGCGCCGATGGTGCCGCCGTCAGGATCGAACGGTTCCTGGACACTATTGTCCTGTGGACCCTGTGAAGGATCGTAGAAGTAAGTCATGCCCTTGGCGTGCAGCGTCGCGGATTGTGCCGCTGCGCCGATATCGCCAAGGTACTGGATCGTGACCAGGTTGTCGTAGTCCGCCAGGTTGGCAACGTTGATGCCGGTGTTCCAGCCGAAGAAGTCCTTGCGGACGTCTGGGGCATAGAGCACGAACTTGCCGCCGTCACCCCACGGGTTGTTGTCAGCGGTGATCAGCGCGTTGCTGGCCGTGTTGGTGATCCACATGTTGTAGCCCACCTTGACACGATCAACCATGGCAAAGATCGGAGCGTCGCTCGAGATATGCGCTGAGCCGACGAAGCCCTCCGGCACCTTGCTGGAGAGATCAACCGACCACGTCTGGCCAGCATTGACGGTGGCGTTGAAGCTGAAGCTCTTGTTGAGCTCGCCCGACGCCGTGTCAGCTGGGTAGACCGTCACCGTAACGCCAGCTGCGCCGACGCCATTGTCATCCCCGAAGTTGGCGACGCGGATGATCGAGTTCCACGCGCCACCCGGTCCACCGTTGGTCTGCACGATCGGCAAATACCAGCCGTTGAACGGCCCTTCTTCATTGCCGACTTCGAGCAGCTCCCAGCCTGCCAGGCCGTTGTAGCCGGAGACTACGGTGTCCGCGTCGCTCGTGTATGGAAGGTTTTCACCTTCGACCGACTGCTTGGCAACGCCAGCGAGTGGAGCATCGGCAACGATCGCCTCAACCGCTTCCGACTCGCTTGCTGTGCAGTTGTCAGGTTGCCCGTCCAGGTTGCCACCAGGCTGACCCGGGAAGGTGCCACCAGGAACACCGATAGCCCCGCCGTCGTTGTAGCCGGCTGGGTAGATGTTCACAACATCGCCGTTATTGTCGATGTCGACAACGAGGCAGTCGCCTTCGGACCATGAGACCAGTTCGGCTGGTGAGGTGTTCATCCACTGGTTGGCCCCGCTGAGGAAGTCGTCATCAGCGATGGTCTCGTAGTCGTTGAAATCACCGTCTTCGTTGTAATCAGCGATCTGTCCGCTGGTGATCTCGCCTGTCAGGGTCAGGCCATATGCGCCCACCGGCGCGCCTTCACCCTCGGCGATACCAAGTTGAGCCGCACTGAACGTCTTCGACGCGTACGCCTCAAGGTTGAACGGACCGATCAGTTCCCATCCATTGTCGCCTGGCAGGCTATCGTTACCGATACCCTTCATCAACACGACAACAGCCTCGGTGGGACCGAGGTTCTGGATCGTCACTGAAGTGTCAGCTGGACCTAAGCCCGTTGACTCATCGTCATTCGCAACCCAGGGAAAGAAGACGCTCGGCCCGCCCACAACGGGACCGTCGTCTCCTGACACCTCGTCCTGCGCTGACACAGTTACCGTCCCAAACGCACCGACCAGCAAACTCATAATTAGGCTGATCGCGCCGAGGACGTTCAGAAACCGTGATGGCTTCTTCAACTGTAATCTCCTCTCGCGAAATCGCTTGGTGGAAGGACTATGCCCCTCCGACGTGAATCGAGAATGGTCAACTCCGCGGCCTCGATTCACCGTCTGACTGTCCGCCTACGCGGATGGCGGAATCCCGTCGATAGCTCCCCTTGTCAGCTCCTTCCCACTCCGATCTCATCTCTCAGTTGTTGCACCTTGATCGGCCAGTCCCGGCCAAAGACGTGACTATATGTCACCGATTTGAGGCGCACGAACGTGTCGTACGTACACGATAACACACCTTCTGGCATTATGCACGTACATTCTGCACGGACATTCAGGTCACGTCCCACAGCCAAGCCCTGACCTACACCAACACCCTCCGTGACGAGGTGTCACAAACATTGAAGTGGTGGGAGGGCAGGGAGTCGGGGGCATCGGGGACCGGTGCCCGGGAACCGGGGGCCGGGTGGGAACGGGAGGGTCGGGAGTCGGGAGTCGGGAGTCGGGGAAGGCTGACATCTCCGGCATCGAAACGCAATGTACCCATGTCATCCTGAGCCTGTCGAAGGATCTCTCAGGAGATCGTCGGCCATGCTCATCGTCCCCGTCTAGACGACCACCTAGGCTGTCATCCTGAGCTTGTCGAAGGATCTCTCGGGGGAACGTGAAGGGATGGGGACGTTCGTCACGGTTGCCAGTCCAGGTGAGAGATCCTTCG
>CAYNTE010000053.1:13527-18910 GCA_964399615.1 uncultured Thermomicrobiales bacterium | reverse complement strand
GCATGGATGGAGAACTCCATGCGTGGGAGCGGTGTCTCCTGGCGAGTCGAGTTGGTGAGCTGGATGTCATTATTCAGGAACTTCCTTCAGCCCTCGCGACCGCTGTGCCACTCCCAGACGACACCTACCCACTCACGATCTTCACGATGCTGTGTGGGAATGATATTGACTGCAAGGGCATGGCTACGACTCGTCGTGAATATCTGGCTGTCCAGCGATTGGCGCAGGCCACTCGTCCTGGTGGCGTGATGGTCGTCAACGCAGATGACCGAACGCTGCTGGATCTGGCCGAGGATTTCCTCGACCGTGAGATGGTGCTCTACGCACTGCATGAGGCGAACCCGGCTCTGCGACAACATATTGACGCCGGCGGAGCTGGCGTTTGGCTCGATGGGACGATGATCATCTACGCCGACTCGGAGCGGACCGAGCACGTCGCAGATGTTCGTGATTTCCCATCATCGCTGGGAGGTGCGCTGACCATCGTCGTGCAAAATGCGCTTGCCGCGTCGGCGTCCGCAAAGGTGCTGGATGTTCCTGCAGCGACTATCAAGCACGCGCTCTCGACGTACACTGTCGATCCACAACTGCTGCCGGGCTCGTGCAGCTTGAGTCGCATCCGCCGCACGCCGGCGATATTTGATCGGGCCGACCGTGCCTGGTCGTTGAAGTCTCTGATTCGCTCCATCAAGAACATCCCAGCTCGTCAAAGAATCGTGCTGTACGGCAACCTGGCCATCCCCGACGTAGATTTGGACGAAGCTGGCCGGCTGCTCGCGAGCATCCCCAACAGTGTCTTGCTGGCAAACTGGCCATCGAACGATGAAGCTCGCCACAATGCGCTCTTGGCTGGGATGCATTTGGATGGAACCCCTCCGCTCGTGATCCGCTGCGACAGCCCACAAGAGGCAACCGCCCGCTTGTGCAGTCACATCGGCCCCGACGACTTGGCAGTAGTTCTCGCAGACGATCCGCTTCCCTACATCGACCTATTACTGGACTAGGCAACTGAGCGCGATGTTGGTGGTACTAGTTTTTATGTTCAATCGGGGATATGTCGCCTGAGATTTTGGTCGACTTGCCCACCGCAAGTGCCTCCTGAGCGTGCGCCAGTCCGGTGTTTGAATTTTCGGGGATATGTAGCCTGAATACCACAACACCCCGCCAGCCCGACGGGGTGTTGTGCTGACATCATGCCGAGAGCGCGAACTGCCGGTCGCTGGTTGGTTCGTAGACGCCTGCCAGCGCCGAGCGGCCAACGCAATCGGAAATCGCCCGCTCGAGGTCTGGACACCAATCGATTCCGTTGCGAAGGCGCAATGCCTTGGTTGAGCCATTCGAGCCGTATTCAATGATTAATTGATCGGATCCCGAGAATGTGCGGAAAAGCTCCGATAGTTGCTGGAGCTTGGACCATGAGACGTCGGAAAGTCTTAGGAGCACGGCCTTTGCCTCTGGCTCAGCTGGAGTCTCACTCGGCTTGGTGAACTGCGGTTCGGTGATCGATTCGACGATGAGCTGGAGCTGATCACGCCGCTCGTCTACTCGGGCAGAGACTTCAACTATGGCATCTTCGACAAGCTTGTCAGCAACATTCTCAAATGTGTTGGGGAATACAACGGCTTCAATCGGGCCGCTCAAATCTTCGAGATTGAGAACAGCCATTGATCGATCCGTGCGAGTTGTGATGCGACGGACCCCGGCTATGAGCATGAGGAACGTGTGGCGCTGGCCGACGACCTCGCGATCTATCTCGCTGACCTGGAAGTAGCGCAGACCCTGACGTCGAGCTTTCTCCTGCACCTCGGCGAGTGGATTCTCGGACATATAAAGGCCCAGGTGCTCCTTCTCCCAAGCAAGCAGGGTGTCGCGGGGAACGACGGGATAGTCGGTAGGCGCCTCGACGGGTGTTGCAACTTCAGCCAGTCCACCTCCAAAAAGGTCCATCTGGCCGCGCTCCGCAGCCCGCTGTTGGGCTTGCGCGGCAGACATTGCGCGGTCTAGCGACGCGAGGTGCATGGAACGGTCGCCGAGTTTATCGAGTGCCCCCGCCTTGATCAGCGACTCGAGTGTGCGCTTGTTGAGCTGGCGACTATCGACCCGATTGCAGAGGTCGAAGAGCGACGAGAACTCTGTGCCAGTCTCGTCGCGCGCCGCAACCAACGCCTCGACCGCCGCACTGCCGACATTCTTTACGATGGAGAGTCCGAAGCGAATCGAGAGAGCACCGTCATCTACCTCTTCCACGTCGAACTGGACTTTGCTGCAGTTTACGTCTGGCGGCGAAACCGTGATGCCGAGGTTGACACATTCAGCGACGGCAGCTGCAACCCGGGCGGTTGCTCCAGTGGGATGACTGGGAGCAAGCCGCATGACCGCGGTCATGTATTCGGCGGGGTAATTCGCCTTGAGGTATGCGGTCTGGTAAGAGATGGTGCCGTAGCATACTGCGTGGGCCTTGTTGAAGGCATATCCGGCGAATGGTTCGATGAGGTTAAAGATGCGATCGGCATCTTCGCGAGAATAGCCGCGAGCCAGCGCACCTTCAGTAAATTTCGTGCGCTCAGCTGCCATCTTCTCAGGGATCTTCTTACCCATCGCCTTGCGCATGATATCGGCCTCGCCGAGCGAGTATCCTGCGAATTGCTGGGCGATGAGCAGCACCTGATCCTGATAGACGATGACGCCGTAGGTCTCGTCCAGGATTTCAGCCAAATCAGGATGTGGGTAGTCGATATCGGTCTCACCGTGCTTGGCACTGCAATATTGTGGGATGTGCTGCATGGGTCCCGGACGGTAGAGCGCAACCATAGCCGACAACTCAGCAATTGAATTTGGCCGGAGCTGCTGGATGTAGCGCCGCATGCCAGCGCTCTCCAGCTGGAAGACACCGAATGTCTCACCCTTCGCCAGCATATCGTAGGTCGCTTTATCGCCATCGGGGAGCTTGGCTGGATCGAGCTCGATACCTCGACGCTCTTTGATAATCTGGACCGCCTCACCCAGGATGGTCAGATTGGAGAGCCCCAGGAAGTCCATCTTGAGCAGGCCGATCTCACCGACCGTCTCCATGGGGAATTGCGTGGTCGGCAAGCCCTGATCGTCGTCGCTACTTCGCGGAGCGCGCTGAAGCGGCAGGAAGTTAACGAGCGGATCGTTGGCGATCACGATACCGGCAGCGTGCGTGCCAGCATGACGCGCCAAGCCTTCGAGGCGGCGCGCTCGATCATAGAGCTCGGTGACCTGCTGGTCCTGATCATAGAGCTTACGGAGGTCTGGGCTTTCCTCCAGCGCCGCATCGAGAGTTATGTTCAGTCGACTCGGGATGAGCCGCGCTACGCGATCGGCCTCGCCGTGCGGCCAGCCAGAGGCCCGAGCGACATCACGAATAGCGGCTTTCGCACCGAGTGTTCCGAAGGTAATGATCTGCGCGACATGGTCGTGGCCGTACTTGCTGGCGGCGTAGTCGATCATCTCCTGGCGGCGATTATCGGCGAAGTCGAGATCGATATCGGGCATCTCTCGTCGCTCGATGTTCAAGAAGCGCTCGAAGACCAGGCGGTTCGCCAGTGGATCGACATCGGTGATCCCCAGCGTATAGAGGACGATGCTCGCGGCGGCCGAGCCACGAACACCGAATGGGATCTCCCGCTCCCTTGCGTAGCGC
This sequence comes from uncultured Thermomicrobiales bacterium, assembly GCA_964399615.1. Classification (GTDB taxonomy): domain Bacteria; phylum Chloroflexota; class Chloroflexia; order Thermomicrobiales; family CFX8; genus CAYNTE01. The sequence goes on along the minus strand of CAYNTE010000053.1, from coordinate 15,243 downwards.
GTGAAATCGCGAACGATGAGCAGGTAGCTGGGGAACCCGGTCTTCTCGATGACATCGAGTTCGTACGCCAGGCGCTGATGCACTTCTTCAGTTGCGTTCGGGTAGCGCCACCGGAGTCCTTCTTGGCAGAGGCGCTCCAGATATTGCTGCGGATTAAGTCCATCTGGGCACTCTGGCTCCGGTAGGCGAAGGCGCCCAAACTCAAGATCGAACTGGCAACGCTCGGCTATTTTTACGGTGTTGGTCAGCGCGTCGGGCAGCTCGCCGAAGATCAACTCCATCTCCTGGGGTGACTTGAAATAGAGCTGGTTGGACGACATCTTGAGGCGATTCGGATCGTCCAGCGTCTTATTGGTCTGGATGCAGACCATTAACTCCTGGAGGTCGGCATCTTCCGGATTGAGATAGTGCACGTCGTTGGCTGCGACGAGGCCGAGGTCGAGATCACGCGCGATCTGGATGAGGCCGGGATTGACCTTCTTATGCTCGGGAATGCCGTGATCCTGAAGTTCAATGTAGAAGTTGTCGCGTCCAAACATCTCGACGAGTGTCTCGGCCATCTGTCGCGCTTTGTCGGGTTCATCGTTCAAGAGATGGTTGGCGAGAGGACCAGCAAGGCAGGCGGAAGTGACGATCAGTCCTTCCTTATATTGCTGGAGCATTTCCAAATCAAACCTGGGCCGGTAGTAGAAGCCCTCGATACTGGCTCGGGACGAGAGCTTCAGCAGGTTTCGATATCCTACCTCTGATTCAGCCAGAAGAACGATGTGGTAGGGGCGGCGATCCTGGCGGTCGGTTATTGGCCCGCGAGCCATATAGCCTTCCATGCCGAGCACCGGCGAAATGCCGGCGGCGCGAGCCTCCCGATACCAATCGAGGACGCCGTACATGACACCGTGGTCGGTGATGGCGGCGTACTGCATGCCGAGCTCCTGGGCACGGGCCATATAGTCGCGGATGCGACCGACACCATCGAGCAATGAATATTCGGTGTGCAAGTGAAGGTGGGCGAATGGCAACGACACGTCGTCCTCCGTGTACTGCTTACATGTTCTTGGCCGACGCGGCGAAGACCGATTGAACCTCTGACAGAATGCTCACTGAATCCGGCTGAGCCGAAAGCTGCGAACCGGAAAACGTGACAGGTCCACGTCCTGGGAGTGGGACGTGGACCTATTCTAGACGCTATCGAGCTGCGAGCGCTGGCTGACGTCCGACGGCGGCGGTGAGACCTGGGACAGCTCGCTGAGCCTGTCGGACCGCCATTGCGATGGAATTGCGTAGATCTTCACGGACGTCGCGAGGCACTTCACCGTCCTGAAGCAATCCCAGGACCTCGCCGACAATAGGTTCGGCAGCAATCAGACTCGAAATATCAACCGGCATGAATCCAGCGGCAGCGAGAAGTCGATCCTGCTGCAAATCGGTCAATCCCATTGCGCTGGAGAGACTGAGCACAGCGTCCCGTGTTGGCATGCGGGACGAGCTCTCTAGCCGGCTGACATAGCTGTGGTCGTAGCCTGCGGCGGCAGCGAGCTTGCTCTGCGAAAGGCCGGCTGACTCTCTGAAGGCGCGCAACGTATTAGCAAACGTATGAGCTTTCTTGACCTCGGTCTGAAGAGGCTGACTGCGGTTCATGATGTCGTCCTTTCTGACTGTTCGAACCGTTGTCGATCTCGCCTCGCCCCGAGACCGTTCGTACGCACTGAACAGTGC
>CAYNTE010000053.1:12231-13427 GCA_964399615.1 uncultured Thermomicrobiales bacterium | reverse complement strand
ATCGCAGACACTGATAGATACAGTGGGGGAGCCACAGCCGCCGCGCTTTCAGCGGCACTTGCGACATCCACGACCCGGCTAGTAGTGAATGTAGATCGACGGCGATCATCACTTCGCGGTGAACTGCCGGCAATGAATCACCTGGCATCTCAACTTGAAGAACTCGAAGCACGGTTTATCCAGCTCGCTGCTGACGATGCCGAGGCGCTTGCTCAGTTGATGAGCGCGTACGGGGCTCGAAAGTCGGAACCCGACCGTTACTTTGAGTTGCTGTGCGTGGCTGCCGATTCAACGATCGAGATTGCCTCCAACATCCTTGAGCTGCTTGATCTGACGGTACAGGAGATAGGTAGAGCGAGCCGGTTTATCGTCAGCGACCTTGCCGCGGCAGCGAACATGGCACGCGGCGCCCTGGGCGCGATCGACCCAACGTGCGAGATCAATCTGCAACTGATGGAAGAACTGGATACCGGCGATCAAGGCGAGGTAGCCACTTCGCGTCGCAACCGGTACCAGCAGATCCGCGAAGAGGCGTTGAAGCGGGCGCAGGAGATCATTGAGGCATCCAATGCGAAGCTGAGCTCGCCCTCGAAGGACGGTCAGGCATGACCGCAGTGACACTTGCCGGATCGCCGGTTGCGCTTGAGTTATCGGGCTTGCTGCGTGACGAGATCGACGCGATCGAGTTAGAGCGAGGAAGCGCGCCAACGTTAGGGATCGTGCTGGCCACTGCGGACCCATCGGCTCTCGCCTACAGCAATTCGATTCGAAAGACAGCAGCTCGGGTCGGTGTGAACTGTGAGACCCACAATCTGGAGCCCGCAAGTACGACCGAGCAGATCGTCGACTATCTCCGTGCACTCAGTTCCGACGAAGCGACGGACGGAATCATCGTTCTGCAGCCGCTTGCAGAACACGTCGATCGCCGCTTGGTCGCCGACGCAATTTCGCCGGACAAAGATATCGACGGCATTACCACTGCCAACGCAGGCAGGGTCTATCTTGGCGACAACGACGCGCTCGCGCCTTCAACTCCTGCTGGCGGGATCTTGCTACTCAAGCATTACGAGGTCCCTATTGCGGGCCAGAGAGCGGTGGTTGTGGGCAGATCGCCCGTGGTTGGCCGCCCGATGGCGATGCTCTTGCTGGCCGAGCACGCCACAGTGACCGTCGCGCATTCTCGCACTCGCGATCTC
>CAYNTE010000053.1:0-12131 GCA_964399615.1 uncultured Thermomicrobiales bacterium | reverse complement strand
GTTCGCGCCGCGAGATTGCAGATGCGCCCGCGAGCAGGTTCAACCTTCTGATATTCGCGAAGCCTGCCAGATATTGCCTTGTCATAGTCCGGGAACTCGTTCGAGGAGGGAAGCACATACATGAAGACTGCGCTTGAAATTGGTCGAGAAGCCGAGCTCAGGCCGATTACGGATGTTGCGGCTGGGCTGGGCCTGACCGACGACGAGATCGAGCTCTACGGTCAGCACAAGGCAAAGATCAAGCTCTCTGCCCTCGATGCCCGCATTGACAAGCCAAATGGCAAGTATGTAGTTGTGACGGCTATCACGCCGACGCCGCTCGGTGAGGGAAAATCGACGACCACGATCGGTCTCGGCCAGGCGCTGGATCGGATTGGATCGAAGTCAATCGTCGCGATTCGCCAGGCGTCCCTTGGACCGGTTTTCGGGATCAAAGGCGGAGCTGCAGGTGGCGGCTATGCGCAGGTAGTTCCACTCGAGGACATGAATTTGCACCTAACTGGCGATGCGCACGCGGTGACCTCGGCACACAATCTTGGATCGGCGTTCCTCGACAATGAGCTGTTCCGTGGCAACCGTCTGAATATCAATCCGCGCTCGATTCTCTGGCGTCGCGTTTTGGACGTAAACGACCGGGCGCTGAGAGAGATTGTCATTGGACTTGGTGACGGCAACGGCACGACGCGTGAGACCGGCTTTGACATCACTGCTGCCTCTGAGATTATGGCGATTTTGGCGTTGACGACCGGGCTCAAGGATTTGCGTCAGCGACTCGGACGGATGGTGATGGCGCTGGACCGAGATCGCAAGCCAGTGACAGCCGACGATGTCGGAGCAGCTGGCGCGATGACGGTCCTGATGCGTGATGCAATCAAGCCCAATTTGCTGCAAACGCTCGAAGGCTCGCCAGCACTGGTGCATGCCGGTCCGTTTGGCAATATCGCCCACGGCAACTCCTCGGTGATCGCCGACATGATTGGTTTGAAGCTTGCCGATATTCTGCTGACTGAAGCTGGCTTTGGCGCGGATCTCGGTGCAGAGAAATTCTTCAACATCAAGTGCCGGGTCAGTGGCTTGCGACCTGATGCTGCCGTGCTCGTGGCCACCGTGAGAGCGATAAAGGCACACAGCGGCCGCTTCAAGATCGTGGCGGGACGCCCGCTAGAGGAAGGGCTTACCAGCGAAAATCTTGAGGCTCTGCGCGAAGGTATGCCAAACCTCGAGAAGCAGATTGAGAATGTGACGCGGCACGGCGTCCCCGTGGTGGTCGCAATTAATCACTTCCCGACCGATACCGACGCCGAGATCGACTTGATTCGCAAAGCGGCTCTGGATGCCGGGGCTATCGACGTCGCGGTCTCCAAAGTATTTACCGAAGGTGGAGCGGGTGGCGAGGATCTGGCCCGAGCAACGCTGGAGGCTACCAAGGCACCGAATTCGTTCAAGCATCTATACGAAGAAGATTGGTCGATCAAGCAGAAGATCGAGACTATCGGTCGGGAGATGTACGGAGCAGGAGCGATTACCTACACCCCGCAGGCCGAGCGCGCGATCAGGCAATTCACCAATCAAGGCTGGGACCATATGCCGATTTGTATGGCGAAGACCCACCTTTCACTGAGCTCCGATGCTTCGCTACACGGCCGTCCAGAAGGGTTCGAAATGATCGTCCGCGAGGTGCGAGCGTCGGTCGGTGCAGGGTTCATTTACCCGATTCTCGGAGAGATGCGAACGATGCCAGGGCTGCCAAGCCATCCGGGCGGTAAAAATGTCGACATTGACGAAGACGGAAATATCGTTGGGTTGTTCTAGCGCTCCGAAGGGCTCAGACGCTCCAGGACCGCGGTAAGTGGGCGTGGAATATCGTCGAGGGCTAGAGTTTCCACCAGCAACCTGGCATAGCGAATCTTGCGCGTTGCCCCACTGCCCATGAAGCGCCGGAGCTGTGACTCGGTACTCTTTCCGCGCCAGGCAGGTTGCTTCTGTAGCGTTCTGAACGAGTGAAGATCTCCCTGCGAAGCGAGCACCTCCTCAACTCCGCTGTAGCCAAGGGCACGGATGAGTTCGTCTTCGAGGTCCTCGAAGCAGACGTAGAAACCAGCGCTCTCAAGGTCCGACGCCGTGACGGGCTCACCTCCCAAGATACCCGCATCAATGAGGGCGTCGGCGATGACAGATTCTTCGCCAGCGTCATACAGGCCCGCTAGCTTGAGGTTGTTGCGCCTTGGGCCGTAGTGCTCAAGATATCTGCGGATCGCATGGGCTCCGCCCATTGCGACAATTGCGATGCCTTCAGCCGCCAACGACCGGCCCATGCGAGCTGCAAGCGCTTCTATCGCGTTGAGGTCACTCTGGCCTTCAACGAGTATGACGGCCCAAGGTTCGACGTGCTCAATCTGAGATGCCTCTTTTCCCGACCTGCGATCTGCCTCTGCCACTCACTCCCCCGCTTACCGGTCTGCAGCAACGCGTACAGTGCAAATTATCTGGTATTGCCAGCTGCCACCCACGATACGATAGTAGCCGAGGGTCGGGGCACAACTGGACGGCGCGCAGTGCATCGTACGTCGCGCACAGCATGAGAAGAGCGGCTACCCATAGCAGTGAATGGTTCGGCTTTTGTGTTGTTACGAGGGCTGGGGAGCAGGGATTCGAACCCCAACTTTCTGATCCAGAGTCAGACGTCCTACCATTAGACGACTCCCCAATGAAATGCCCCTGAATCAGGGGCAGCGTCTCTCAGTATACGTGAGGGCGGTGGAGACGGCAATCTGGTCAAACTCGTAAGCCTATGATCGACCTGGCACGGCCTGGCCAGGCTCAACGAGCCGGAGCATCTCCAGCCTGTCGAGGGCCGGGGACTCAACGAGCGACTGTTCGGTGGCGGTGACGACCAGCTGGCTCGCGCCATCCTTCACGGTGTCGAGCAATGCTTCGCGGTGACGCGGGTCTAATTCCGAGAGCACGTCATCGAGCAAGAACATCGGTCTGATGCCCGTCAAACGTGCCATCAAATCAATCTCGCCGAGTTTCAATGCGACGACGGCGAGTCGTTGCTGGCCTCGGGAACCGAACCGACTTATGTCACGCCCATCTAGGCGTAGCTCGAGGTCATCTCGATGCGGGCCGACCTGTGTCGAACCGCGTGCTAAATCTTCGTGGAAGTTGGAATCGATCGCCTGGTCATAGGCCTGGGCGATGCGCTGGGAAACCGACTCTATGATGCTGACCGACGATTCGTCGTGAAACATCTCGCTGACCGCCTTCCACCATTCCTCGGTGCGCTCCAAGGATGCCCGATATGCGATCGAGAACTGACCCGCCTTGGGTGCGAGCAGATCGAAATACGTCGTCGCTGTCGCGTTGAGAAGCTGGACTGCCTGCAAACGGCGAGCCATGAGATAGGACCCGAGTGCGACTACTTGCTCGTCCCAGAATTGAAACTGTCCGCTATCCCGCCGGCCATCGCCATTCTTAAGTAGACCGTTGCGCTGGCTGAGCATGCGCTGGAATCGTGACAGATGACGCAGATAGACATTATCGACCTGGGACATCACGATATCGAGGAACCGGCGCCGGCGTGAAGGGCTACCACTGACGAGCTCAAGATCGTCGGGAGCAAACGCAACCGTCTGCAAAAGCCCTACGACATCTACTGCCCTGCGCGGCGTGTCACCAACGCGAATCAGCTTCTTTGTCGAGGGCCGGTCTGGGGGTCGCTCCAGGTAGATCTCTATGCGAGCCTGTAAATCGTGGCGCCGAACTTCCCCGCGGACCCGTGCGTAGGGAGCGACGCCGAGCTCGACACCGCTGGTGAAGCGAATGAGGTCCGCGTCTTGCACTCCCCTTCGAGAGCGTGTCGTTGAGAGTAGCAGGATTGCGTCGACAATAGAGCTTTTACCAGTGCCGTTCTGGCCAACGATGAGCAGCCCCTCGGGCGGGAGATCGAGGGACAGATACTCGAAAATGCGAAATTGCTCAATTTCGAGTGCGCGGAGATATGCGTGATTATCTTCGGTCACGTTGCCGGCTACAGGCTAGCTGGAACCGATGACCATGGGCATGATCACATGAACAAAGTCTTTGCCATCAACAGGGCGGAAGATGCCGGCTGCATTTGGCCCCTGCAACCCGAGCTTTATCGTGGGACTCTTCAGAATAGAGAGGAAATCGTTGAGATAGCGACCGTTGAACGCAATCTGAAGGCTCTCGCCCTCAACCTGAGCGTCAACATCGTCGCGGTTGTCTCCGGTATCAGCGGCATTGGCGGTGATGACCAGACGGCTATCGTCGTCGCCTCCTTCTCCGCTCGAAAGCTCAAGTCGCACGACGTCGTTGTTTGAGCGGGCAAAGATCGCCGCTCGACGTGTCGCATCCAGCAGAATTTCACGCGCCACGATGACGTGCGTAGAAACGGAGTCATCGGAAGGGATGATCTGCGAGAGATCGGGGAACGCGCCGTCGATGAGACGTGTCACGAGCGTCGTATCAGGGACACTGAGAATGAGCTGCGACCTATTGGGCCGCACGGTTATGACAGCGCCCTCTTCGACGTCGCTGAGAATCCGCACCATTTCGTGCATGGCGCGGGCTGGGACGATGATTGAAACGTCTTCGGCAACTTCTTGGGCAAACTCGAGCTTGCGGACTGACATGCGGAAGCCATCGGCCGCTGCGAGGCTCGCCTGGTTGCCCTGGATCTCCAACTGCACACCGGCGAGGACAGGACGCGAGTCGTCGGTCGCAGCAGCAAAGACCACCTGGCTGATCGCTTCGACGAACGACTCTGGATCGACGTCGATTTGTACCCCGTCTTCAGTTTGAGCGCCGATCGGTGGGAAATCGTCGGGATCAAGCCCACGGACGTGTGCTTGAGTGGCCCCCTGGCGAACCATCATCGTCGTTGGGCCAGAATCCTGAAACATCTCAATCTCGCCTGGGTGCAGGCTTGACACGAATTCCGAGAGAACTCGAGCTTGAAGTGTCACCCGGCCCGGCGTTTCGACTTTGGCGGGGATCGTACAGACGACGGCCAGATCGAGGTTGGTTGCAGAAACTGTGAGGCTGTCGTCGGCAGCTTCCAAAAGGAAGTTCCCAAGGATTGGAAGCGTGCTCTTTGATGCGACCGCGCGACCCGCGGTGCCGAGCGCTCTCTGGAGATTTTCTTGGAGGCAGATGACGCGCACCGACGCTAACTCCTTCATGTCCGTACACATTCGATTGGGCTCGCATTATAGCACGCGGGGCGAGATCTCCGGGGGAGATGATCGTCCACTACCAGGCGTTGACAACAAGTCGAAGGCTGCTATACTGGTATTAGAACATCCGTTCTGGAACGTAGGATTGGCGAAAGCGATGACCGCACATACTATTCCAGTAGAACATTTCGAATTCGTTGCTGAAACATCAGGGTATCAAGCCGAGCTCGCGGCGTTGCAGAGTCGCCTGGAACGTGGCTGGCAGATGATCGAGGATCTGAAGAGCGCCGGCCGCGACGTTTCGGCTCATGAGGATCACTTTGTCCAGCTTCTTTCGGATTACGAGCGCCTCTATGACCAGGTGACGCGCCAAGAAGCCGCCTGATCGTTGACCGGTTGCTGGGATGCTTGCTATCTTCCTGCCATCGAAAGATTGAATAGTCGATCATGTGCGCAGGCGGGAAGGCAACAAGCAGATGGCATACGATGTTGAGGCGATTCGACGTGACTTTCCCCTGCTGAACGACTGGACCTATCTCAACACCGGCACGGTCGGATTGCTACCAGAGCCGGTCTTAGCCTCTCACCTCGAACACATCGCAGAATACGAACGTGGCGGGCACACCGCAGAGCCTGCAGCCCGAGCAGGGTATGAGCGTGCGCGCGAGCGGCTGGCCGCACTCCTCGGCGTCGAGAGCACCGACATCGCGCTGAATCGAAATGCCACCGACGGGATCAACACTGTGGTCGCTGGGTTCCCACTGACGGCCGGTGACGAAGTCATTACCTCTACCGAAGAGCACCCCGCGATGATCATCCCATTGATTGCTGCGTGTGAGCGAGCTGGGGCGACGCTCAAATTCATGGGCGTAAGTCCCGACCCAGACACCTACGCTGAGATGGCGCGCGAGGCAATCACTCCCAGAACCAAACTGATTGCAGTCAGCCATGTCTCATGCGAGACGGGCGCACGGGTACCAGTGGGGCTGCTGCGAGAACTTGCACCTGACGGTACTCGAATTTTGATCGACGCCTCTCAGTCGGTTGGGCAATTTGAGGTCCATTTTTCGGATCTGAACGCTGATTTTGTGATTGGAAACGGGCACAAGTGGCTCTGCGGTCCGACCGGCACCGGCTTTGTCTGGATCAGTCCGGAGGCGCTGGAGGATGCTGTTCCCGTGCATTTTGCCTCTGATGTAGTTGATCCGGGTTGGTCGCGAGCGTATTACCAGCAGGCGACGGTACCAGAGCTGGTGCTTAATCCGTCCGCCCGCCGGTTTGAGTTTGGCACGCGAGCCTGGCACAACTATCCAGCACTGGCTGAGGCTATCGACTACCTCGAAACTCTGGGAATCGACGAGATCGGGAAGCACGTCGAGCAGATCTCGGACTACTTGCGTGCCCAACTATCAGAGAATCCGCGGGTATCGCTCCATTCGCCGGATAGCTGGGAAGAGTCGTGCGGGATCGTGACCTTCGGCTTTCAAGGCTGGAATGGCGTGGAATTGAGCCAGTATCTGTGGAATGAGGAGCGGATTGCACAGCGGCGCGTCGAGGCCCCAACATCGGTGAGAATTTCGTGCGCATTCTTTACGAACACCGGCGACATAGATCGATTGATCGATGCGCTAGATCAAGTGCCCCTGGAATCACCAGGAGCTTGAGAAGAATTCTGCTGGGGATTCGTTCCAGAGAATGACGTTGAGAGCATCGACCGCGGTTTGGTGCTCGGAGCGCTGAAACCGCGAGACCGAACAATTCCTGAATGTGAAAGCCGTGCGCGCAGACTGCGGCAAGTCGAGCAGGACCGTGACGAGCAACCGCAGCGCGCCGCCATGCGTGACGATCATCACCGAGTCGTCTGAATCCGGCGGATGCGCGGCGTCGACATCGGCGAGAAACAGGGCGAGCCGCTCACGCATCTGATCGATCGATTCTCCGCCGGGTGGAGCTGCACCGGAGAGGCTGAACGGCCCATCACCCCACCCATCAGCAACTCCGTGCTCGGTCAGGACCTCGCGAAAGCTGGCGATCGGCACGCCCTGGAGTACGCCATAGTGCATCTCCCTCAGGCGCGGGTCGAGCGTGATTTGTTGATCAGGCCCGGCCACAAGTCGAGCCGTTTCAGACGCCCGGCGCAGATCGCTCGCATAGACGGCATCGAATGTATGACCCGCTAGCGCCTGGCCCGTCCTGGAGGCTTGCTCAATGCCCCGCTCGGTGAGCTCGGTATCGAGCTGACCCTGAAAGATGCGGTCGCGATTTGATTGTGTCTCTCCGTGGCGGACGAGCCAGATAGTGGTCACTCGACGTCTGCCGCTACTTCTCGACGATCTCGACGTTGTCGATGGTGACGGTTTCAGTAGGCATGGACACCTCACCGGATGGTCCTGCAACGACTGGCGTGGCAGCGATGGCATCCACCACGTCCATGCCCTCAGTCACCTTGCCAAAGATTGTGTAGTTCTTGGGCAATCTCCCACTATAGTCCTGCAGCATGATGAAGAACTGCGATCCGTTCGTGTTCGGACCTGCATTTGCCATCGCGACGGTGCCGCGAGTGTAATCGCCAACAACGGCTTCATCTTCGAAGCGATAGCCGGGCCCGCCGCGCCCAGTGCCGGTGGGATCGCCTGTCTGGATCATGAAATCCTGAACGATCCGGTGAAATGGAACGCCATCGTAGAAATTCTGCCGCGCCAGGAAGACAAAGTTGTTCGCGGTTAGCGGCACATCTGACTCCAGTAGGTCGACGGTGATATCGCCTTTGCTGGTTGAGAGGACGGCTTGATAATCGACGCCCTGCTCAAGCTGCATCTCTGGGGGACTTGTCCACTGTTCCATGGTTTGACTCTCCTCAGTTGGTGTATTCTCAGCAACCTCTTGCTGCGTCTCTACCTGGGACTGCGTATTCGAACCGGCGTCCTGTTCACTCGCTTCCTCCGGCTCTGCCTCGCCACACCCAACAAGGATGAGGGTCAGCATCAGGAGTACTAGGATGCAATTACGCATCTGCACTGGCAGGGACTGACCGCGTGAGGCCGAGTTCTTCGGCCGCTGGCTTGAGCCCCTCGATAATCGTCGCGATATGATCGTCAAGCTCAACCCCGAGATCTTCGGCAGTCTGCTTCAGCTCGTCTCGATGAACAGCGCGGGCGAATGCCTTGTCTTTCATCTTCTTCTTTACGGACTTGACCTTGACGTCATCGATAGATTTTGTGGGTCGCACGAGTCCTACGGCCACAACGAAGCTCGACATTTCATCAACTGCTGCCAGCGTCTTGCGGAGCTGGCTGTCGCGCGGCACGCCGGTGTGGTCGGCGTGGCTCAGGACATCGTCGATGATCTGTTCCGGTACGCCCTCTTCACGCAATATCGGCGCGCCCTCGTGGGGGTGCTGATCGAGCGTGGGGTGCATCTCGAAATCGAAGTCGTGGATAAGACCAACGAACCCCCACAGCTCTTCATCTTCACCAAATTCGCGGGCATATTGTCTCATCGAGGCTTCGACCGCAAGACAGTGACGCCGAATGACATCGCTCTCTACATATTTGGTCAACAGCGCCCAGGCATTTTCTCGAGTAACTTCCATGCTCAATGCAACTCCGATCTACCGCCATGCGTCAGGAACCTGGCACCATCGACCATCCTACACGATCAACATGGCATCTCCGAATGAATAGAAGCGGTATTCGCTGTCGATTGCATGCTCGTACGCCGCTCGGACGTGATCCCAGCTCGCCATAGCGCTGACCAGCAGGAGCAGTGTCGTACGCGGCAAATGAAAGTTCGTCACCATGCCATCGACAGCCTGGAATTGATATCCAGGTGTGATGTAGAGACGAGTATTCCCAACCTGTGGCTGATTGGCATCGAGCTTGTCCGCGACGGATTCAAGAGTGCGTACGACCGTTGTGCCGACTGCGATAACTCGCCCTCCTCGCTGTCGAGTGGTGCGTATAGCTGCCAGTGTCTCGGGCGGCACATGGAACCACTCGGAGTGGATCTCGTGTTGTCGCGCGTCAGCCTCAGTCACCGGCTTGAAGGTATCCAGCCCGACATGCAGGGTGATCTTCGCGATTTCGATTCCATGTTGCTCGCAGGCATCGAGCAGCGACGTTGTGAAATGCAAGCCTGCAGTCGGAGCGGCAGCGGAGCCAAGCTGATCAGCGTAAACCGTCTGATAGCGCTCAGGATCGTCGAGCTTGGCGTGGATGTACGGTGGGATCGGCGCATAGCCACAACGCTCAATTGCGGTCTCGTCATCAAGCGTGACGAGCACCACACTTCCATCACGGCCATTGAAGGTCACCCGCGCACTGTCTGGTTCGCCCGAACGGCTGAGTATCGTGAGCTGCTCACCAATCCGTAGACGTCGGGCGGGCTTCGCCAGCGCGGACCACGAACCATCACTTCGTCGATCTAACATCAACAGTTCGACCGCTCCGCCTGTTTGGCGCTGGGCTCGGAGTCGTGCGGCTCGCACGCGTGTGTCATTGAGAACGATCAAGTCATTGGGATTCAGAAGTGCTGGCAGATCGCGAAATACGTGATCCTCCAGGCTGCCGGACTGTTTGTCGAGGACCAGCAAGCGGGACGCATCGCGCGGCTCTACCGGATGCTGTGCGATTCGTTCAGGTGGCAGATCGTAATCGAACTCATCGATCGGCAACGGAGCATCGGCGTTGGGATGAGCCAAATCCTATCCCTCATCCTCTTCACGGAAGAGCGCAGGTTGAAGATTTTCATCCAGATTCTGAGGCGGCTCACGATTGAGGTGTTCGTAGGCGCGGCGGGTCGCGACCCGACCTCGCGGTGTCCGCTGCAAGAAGCCGAGCTGTATGAGATACGGCTCATAGACGTCCATGATCGTATCGGTCTCTTCGCTCGTTGCAGCCGATAGCGTGTCAACTCCGACTGGACCGCCGTCAAACTTGTCGATAACTGTCTCCAGGATCCGGCGATCGTTGTCATCTAGCCCGAGCGCATCGACGTCAAGGATCTGCATGGCCGTCTCGGCGACCTCCACATCGATCTCACCGCTCGCGCGCACCTGTGCATAGTCGCGAGTGCGTCGCAAGAGTCGATTGGCGACTCGAGGGGTGCCACGGCTGCGTCGAGCAATTTCGAGCGCGCCTTGCCGGTTGATGGGTACATTCAGGATCGCGGCCGACCGCTCAATGATCTCTCGCATCGAATCGTCGTCGTAAAAGTCCAGGCGAAAGACTGCGCCGAACCGGTCGCGCAGCGGAGACGTGAGCAGTGCGAGACGCGTGGTAGCGCCGACGAGCGTGAAGCGCGGCAGATTGAGGCGCATTGATCGAGCGGCTGGCCCCTTGCCAAGCACAATATCGACAGCGAAGTCCTCCATCGCTGGGTAGAGGACTTCTTCGACGGCTCGATTGAGGCGATGGATCTCATCGATGAAGAGGACGTCACCAGGTTTCAGATTCGTGAGGATCGAGACGAGATCGCCAGGCCGTTCGATCGCTGGTCCCGACGTAATACGGACATTCACGCCCATCTCGTGGCCGATGATCATCGCCAGGGTGGTTTTCCCGAGACCAGGAGGACCATAGAGCAGCATGTGATCGAGGACCTCGCCACGATTCTGCGCAGCTTCCATAAAAATGGAGAGCGTCTCCTTGATCCGGGCTTGCCCAATATATTCGGACAAACGCCGGGGGCGAAGGCTGAGTTCGCTTGATACTTCGTCTTCCAATTGGCGGCCAGTGAGAACTCTGTCTGACATGCTCGTTGCCTCTGTTCGGGAGCGAATCACCGTTGATTGAGTATATCAACTCCAGTAGAACATCCATTCTACTCGCGCGTCGATCGCTGGCGGAGATCGGGCGCGCTGACCGTACCAAGCTCAGCTTCGCAGTGAGTGCAGCTGACCGAACCAGATTCAATCTGAACTGGAGAGCCGCAATTCGGGCAGCGCAGCCGGGAAACGAGTCGATCAAGCCGGTCCGCCGGTTGGGTGACAGGTTCCCATACGTGATCGAGTCCGATTGAGGTCATTGCCCGGGCAACCCGGTTAAGATCCGCAACCTCAGACAAGCCCAACGTCGAAAGGCCCTGGCCAACGCGATGATCAAGCGCGGAGGGAGTTATCGTCTTCTCCCAGGGTGATGGCAGAGCCGAGTGCAAGTCTGGTGCAGATTCGAAGAGATTCGGGATGGCATCGATGGCCGGCATGTCCAGGCTGAAAGCGGCATCGATCATCTCCCGGTACCCGTCGATCATGTGCCGCATCGTGTGGTGTTTCTCGATGAATTCACGAGCAGATCTGCCTGCTGATTCACGAAATTCACGATCGCGTGCGAGGGCGATCAGCACCTCTGACAGCATCTCGACTTCGAATCGATCGACAGGTATTCGTATTCCGACGCCGCGTGGTAAATCCTCGTCGGGAATGTTGTCGGTCACGAGCACCGGCTTGGCAGCCGCGAGCAGCCTTAGTAAGCTCGCCGACGTTTCACCTGCAGTCGGGTGGCGCAGATTGACGCAAACATCAGCAGCACGAGCAAGCAGCCTTGCCTGCGTATCGTCAATATAACCCCAGATGTCAACATATGGATCAAGGTTATGCAATTTGACGATTCGCGGTAAATCAACGCCTGCGCCAATGCTTCCAGATATTATCAGCCTGGCATTCGGTTGCGACCTGACGACGTTGACGAACGACCGGATGACTTTATCGAGCCGCTTCATCGGGTTCACGTGGGTAATAGACGCGACGACGAAGTCCGATTCGGCAAGGTGAAGCGCTCTGCGGGCTTCTACCTGGGGCGTCAGATGAGGGAGCGGAACACCCATCGGTATGCGGACCAATGGCGCAGAAGGTGCCAGCTCACGAACCATCGATTCTGCGACATGATTATGGACGACAGTGAGTCGAGCGCCTTCAATCAGTCGCTCGGACAAGGG
>CAYNTE010000052.1:0-19248 GCA_964399615.1 uncultured Thermomicrobiales bacterium | reverse complement strand
TATCACATCAATGTATTTTTCAGTGAAGAAGACGGCTGCTTCGTTGCCGACATTCCTGACCTCAAGTACTGTTCAGCGTTTGGCGAGACACCAGACGAAGCCGTGCGTGAAGTCCTCATCGCTCAGCAGCTCTGGCTCGAAACGGCACAGGAGCAGGGCGACCCGATTCCAGTTCCCCAATATCGGCCCGCGATCTATCAAGCCTCACCGGCTTAAGAGACCGGTCGACGATAGCAACAATGGCAGCACGCATAGTCGCGGCATACTTGGTGAATCAGGTTCGGGTAGTTGACCGAGAAGATTGCATCAATGGCGGGGGAACACGCATCATCCAAGATCGCATTTCGATTTCTCATGATGCTCTCACCACTATCTGCCAGCGCTTTCGGGTGCGAGAGTTAGCGGTGTATGGGTCAATCGTCAGAGATGATTTTCGAGATGATAGCGATGTGGATGTACTCGTAGATTTTGAGCCGGGAGCCGCAATCGGGCTATTTGAGTTTGCTGATCTCCAGCATGCACTGGCAGATCTCTTTCAGCGAGACGTCGACCTGGTATCAAAGCGCGCTCTCCACCCCTTCAATCGTGACGAAGTCCTCGCAGATTGCCGGCCAATCTGGCCTGAAGCTCCCGAGTTTGAGCTGGCGCCAGCCCGACAAATACGGCGCGAGCGAATGCAGCTTGCCGTCATGCTGGAGGCCGTAGATGGCATCGTCGAGATTGTTGCCGGTGCTCACGGAGAGCCTTCATCTGAATCTGGAATGACGATTGCAGCAATCGCCTATGAACTCATCCGCATAGGGGTCTTAGCTGAACGGATATCCGTTGACTTTAAGCGGAAATACGCCTGTGTCGATTGGGATCTCTGGATAGAACGCGGTGAGAAGTTTCGGATAGGCCTTAAGCAGGCCACTTCGGAAGAACTCTGGGAGATCGCGGCCCTCAAGATCCCAGTACTACGCCAGCAGATTGTCAACATCAGAGACCTCGAAGCTGACATAGAATCAAGCGATGAAACTGACTGATGATGGGATACGCAGTGATGACAAGTAATACCGAAAAACTCGTGATCTCCGAACGGCGTGGGGATGTGGTTTGGGTGACGATGAACCGGCCGGAGGTGAGGAATGCGCTGTCGAGGGCGCATGTACGGGCGATTTGGGATGCGCTGGAGGCTGCCTGCGATGATCCGGAGGCGCGGGCGATCGTGCTGGCTGGTAGCGATCCGGTCTTCTGCGCTGGGGCGGATATCCGCGAGTATCTGGCCGTCGAGGATCCTGAAGTTACCCGGCAGGACGGCGCACAGCTCAACGATATGCTCGACTTCATGATGGTCTGCCCTCTGCCGATCATCGCTCGCATCCAGAAAGCGGCCTTCGGCGGTGCAATCGGGCTGATCAGCGCCTGCGATATCGCGATCGCCGCCGATGACGCGCGCTTCTCACTCTCCGAAGCCCGGCTCGGCATCGTGCCAGCCGTCATCAGCGAGGCCGTCTTCACCGCACTCGGCCACCGCAACGCCCGGCAGATGATGCTGCGTGCCTCACCAATCGATGCGCAAGAGGCCTACCGCATCGGACTCGTGACCGAAGTCGTGCCAGCCGGCAAGCTGGACGAGGCCGTTACCGCCGTCGTCGACCAACTCCGCCAGGCAGCCCCGGGTGCGCAATATGACATCAAGAAATTGCTCTACACCCTCGCCCTCGGCGGTCTCAACGCGAACCAACGGCGCGATATGATCCTCGATCTGGCGGCGCGACGCATGCTGAGCGAAGAGGGCAAGGAGGGACTCGCTAGCTTCACTGAGAAACGTTCCCCCACCTGGGCAACAACGCCGGAGGAGGCGTAATCGTGGCTAGCCGTCCACGACTCGCCATCGCCAACCGCGGCGAGATTGCAATCCGGATCGCCCGCACCGCCGAGCGACTAGGCTGGGAGACCGTCGCCCTGCTCGGCGAACCAGACTGGGAATCGTACGCTGCCAGAGAAATCGGCACGGTCGCACACCTCCCGGCCGGCGGCGAGATGGATCACGAAGTGGTTGTGAGCGCCGCCATCGAAGGGCGTGCCACCGCACTCCACCCGGGCTACGGGTTCCTCAGCGAGCGACCGGCCCTATCGAACGCCTGCCGGGAATCTGGCATCACCTTCATTGGACCATCGCCAGAGACATTAACGATTTGCGGCGATAAAATCGCCACCCGCCAGGCTGCCATCGAGGCCGGCGTCCCGATCGTCGAGGGCAGTCAGGCGCTCGATCTCGATCAGCCAGACTCATGGGGAGCCATCGCAACCGACCTCGGCTTTCCCGTCATCGCCAAGATCGCGGGTGCTGGTGGTGGTCGTGGTCTCCGGGTCGCTCGCACCGAAGAGGAGTTGAGCGCAGCGATCCGCTCTGCCGTGAATGAGGCTGGCGCATCGGCGGCTGGGCTCTCGATCTTCCTGGAGCACTATGTCGAAGGCGCACGCCACGTCGAGGCGCAGGTCGCCGGCGATGGTCAGCATGCTGTCTGCCTGGGCGATCGCGATTGCTCACTGCAACGCCGGCACCAAAAGGTGATCGAGGAAGCTCCTGCACCGGGCCTGAGCGACGAGCTACGTCAGGCGATCCACCAGGCCGCCGTGACGATGGCCGAAGCGGTCAAACTCCAGAACCTCGCCACCGTCGAATTTCTGATCGGTAGCGACGGAAGCTTCTATTTTATGGAGATCAATCCGCGTCTCCAGGTCGAGCACACCGTCACTGAGGAAGTGACCGGACTCGACCTCGTCGCAATCCAGCTCGATCTCGCATTTGGGGGGTCACTGCCCGCTGCTCCTGAGCCCCGAGGTCACGCCATCCAGGCCCGGCTCTACGCCGAGGATCCGTTCCAGCAGTTCCTGCCTGCTCCCGGCCCGCTGACATGCTTCGAGCCCCCGCACGATGCCCGGATACGAATCGACACGGGCTATCAATCCGGCGATAGCGTGCCCGGTGCCTTCGACCCCATGATCGCGAAATTCATCAGTTGGGGTACCGAGAGAAGCGACGCCATTGACGAGCTTGCCAGCGCGCTGACCCGTACCCGGCTGAGCGGCATCCCGACAAACCGGCCTTGGTTGCTCGCCTTGCTGGCGGACGCGCGATTCCGCGCCAACGAACATGATCTCGCCACTGCTGGCGAGATTACCGTCGAACGATCCAGCCCGAACGCTGACGAACTCAGCGCCGTCGCCACCCAGATCACCGCTGCATCGTCCGCACAGCACCCGGAACCGTGGGCGAGCGTTGGGAGTCTCCGCATCGTCGACCCCGCGCGCATCGTGATGCACGACGACGAGGGACAGTACGCAGTCACCATCGGTCAAGCGCCTGTGCAGTCCGCTGGCATCGCCGTCGCTGTGGCGAACGACGGTGGGTATGAGCTGACATCCCCGCGTGGGCGCTGGATCATCGCCACGGGGCCGAAAATCAGCCAGGCACATGCTGGGGTTGTCGATGGGCGTATGCTTGCGCCGATGCCAGCGCGTGTGCTGGAGATCGCCGTCCAGGTTGGCGACCAGGTTAGCGCCGGTCAACAGCTCGCCACGCTAGAGGCCATGAAGATCGAAATCGATCTTGCGGCTCCGTTCGATGGCACCGTCAGCGAAGTCCACGTAGCCTCTGGAGACCTCGTCGGTACCCGTCAGCCCATCGTCACCGTCACCCCAGATCAGGAGAGCGACTGATGGTCAAGAGCGCTATAGAGAGTCCCGTCGACGAGATGCTCGAAGTCATGCCCGAGCCTGCGCCGCGCGCACTCTTGAGCCGCATGCCCCAGCGCGTCACCGTCTACGAAGTTGGCCCTCGCGATGGGCTGCAGAACGAGGCAGGAACGATCCCGACCACGGCGAAGATCGACTTCATCAATCAACTCGCCAAGGCCGGAATCCGCTGGATCGAGGCCACATCCTTCGTCTCGCCGAAGGCCGTGCCACAGCTCGCCGATGCTGGCGAAGTGATGGCCGGTATCGACCGCAAACCCGGCACTCGCTATCCCGTGCTGGTGCCGAATCAACGTGGCATGGAGCGTGCGCTGGAGGCCGGCTGCGATGCCATCTGTGTCTTCACGGCTGCATCCGAGACCTTCAGCCAGAACAATGTCCGCGCCACCATCGATGAGACTTTCGACCGCTTCCGGCCCGTCGTCGCCATGGCACGCGAGCACGAGATCTGGACGCGCGGCTACATCTCGATGTCGTTCCACTGTCCCTACGAAGGAAAGATCTCGCCCGGCAAGGCCATCGAGGTTGGCAAGCGGCTCTTCGATCTCGGTATTGATGAAGTCGTCATCAGCGACACTCTCGGCAGTGCGACGCCGAGTGACGTCAGCGATCTGCTCGATCTCGCCGTCGCCCAATTCCCGGTCAACGAGCTGGCGTTCCACCTTCACGATACCTATGGCCTGGCGCTCCCGAACGTCATGCTGGCGCTGGAGGCCGGGATCACCGTCTTCGATAGTGCCGCTGGTGGGCTAGGTGGTTGTCCCTTCGCCCCCGGTGCTTCGGGCAATCTGGCAACCGAGAAGCTGCTGCGCCTGTTGCATGGCCTGGGGATCAAGACCGGCATCGATGCCGAAGCGGTCGCCGAAGCGTCGGCCAGCATCCTGACCTATCTTCAGCCCAGCGACCGGGATTAGTCGTTCGAGAGATCGGCGGCGCGTTCCCCGACCGGGAGATCAACCACCTGTGTTTCGCGAGGCGAGATCACGGGCTTGTCAGCCTGCAGCTCGATGTCGACCGCCAGCAGCGCCTCATTGATCACCTGGTCCATGTTCTCGACCCAGACGATACTGATGTCCTTCAGTACATGCTCAGGGATCCGGGAGAGATCGCGCTTGTTCTCGGCCGGGACGAGCAGCTTGCGGATGCCAAAGCGGTGCGCCGCCAGCGTCTTCTCCTTCAAGCCGCCAATCGGTAGCACCCGGCCGCGCAGCGTGATCTCACCGGTCATCGCGATGCGGTTGTCCACGGGTCGTGCTGTCAATGCCGAGATCAGCGCCGTCGCCATGGTGATGCCAGCCGAAGGTCCATCTTTCGGTGTTGCTCCCTCCGGCAAGTGGATATGGATATCGACCTTGTCCTGGAAGTTCTCGGCGATGTTGAGTTGACGTGCCCGCGAGCGTGCGTAGGAGAGCGCCGCCTGGGCTGACTCCCGCATCACCTCGCCCGCCTGGCCTGTGATGGTCAGCGTGCCACTCCCGGGCATCACCGCCACCTCGACAGGCACCAATTCGCCACCGACCGAGGTCTTGCCGAGCCCGATTGCCACACCAACGAGCGGCTCACCGAAATCCTGCTCGAATCCGTATTGCGCTGGACCCAGCAGCTCCTCCAGCCGGTTGACCGTCACACGCATGCGCGTCTTGCGGCCATCGACGATCTCGCGCGCCACCTTGCGGCAGAGCGTCGCGATCTGGCGCTCCAGATTGCGCACCCCCGCCTCGCGGGTGTAATTGCGAATGATCGCCGTCCAGGCCGTGCCGGGCACATCGATCTGGTCTTCGGTGACACCGTGCGCCTCAAGTTGCCGGGGCAACAGATATCGACGGCCGATCGAGATCTTCTCTTCCTCGGTATAGCCACCGATCTCGATCACCTCCAGGCGATCAAGCAACGGCAGCGGGATACCGGAGAGCTGGTTGGCGGTTGTGATGAAGAGCACATTCGAGAGATCGAACGGCATATCGAGGAAGTGGTCGGTGAAATAGCGATTCTGCTCCGGGTCGAGCACCTCAAGCAGCGCCGATGATGGGTCACCACGATAATCCGACGAGAGCTTGTCCACCTCGTCCAGCAAGATGACCGGGTTCAACGTGCCGGCTGTGCGAATGGCGCTGACGATTCGACCCGGATAGGCGCCGATGTAGGTGCGGCGGTGACCGCGAATCTCCGCCTCGTCACGCACACCGCCGAGACTGACACGCGCGAACTTGCGCCCCATTGCCCGTGCCACCGATCGACCCAGACTCGTCTTGCCGACCCCGGGCGGGCCCACGAGACACAGGATCGTCGTCGCGCCCGCGATTTCCTGCTCCGCCGTCAATGAGCGCACCGCCAGGAACTCGATGACACGCTCCTTGACGTGATCGAGCGCGTGGTGATCGTCATTCATCACCTCTGCCGCGTGAGCGAGGTCCAGATTATCCTCACTCATCGTCTTCCAGGGCAAAGTCAGCATCGTGTCGATGTAGTTGCGAACGATCGTGCCCTCAGCTGAAACCGAAGGCATCCTCTCCAGACGGCCGATCTCGTGCCGCAATTTCTCGGCAACGGTCTCTGGAAGCTCCTGCTCATCAACACGCCGCCGCAACGATTCGATCTCGTTGCCCGCTTCGCCCGAAAGCTCGTCGTGGATAATCTTCAGTTGCTCTCGCAGATAGTACTCACGCTGGTTGCGATCGATTTGCTGACGCACGCGATCCTTGATGCGCGTTTCCAGCTCGCTCAGCTCGACATCGTTGGCAAGGTGAACCGAGAGCTTCTCCAGACGGTCCACCGGGTCAAAATTCTCAAGGAAGTCCTGGCGCGTGCTGGCGTCGTTGATGAGCTGCGCCGTCACCAGGTCGGCCTTCTGACTAGGATCCTCAGTCTGCAAGATCATATCCAGCACTTCGGGATTGATCTTGTTGCGCGCCTCGCTGTAGCGCTTGATCAGCTCATCGACCAGCTCGATCAGAATCGGCGCTTCCTTGGCGCGCTCCGAATCTTCGATCGCCTTGTCCGCCCAGACCCAGTAGAACGGCTGCGAGTTATCGAATGTGCTGATCGTGACCCGCGAGAGGCCCTCCAGAATAACCTGGATGCCACCGCCCGTCTGGCGCTCGACCGAGACAACCTCGACGAGCGTCCCGACACTGTAGAGATCGTCGGGACGAGGATCATCAATCTCCGGGTTGCGATGCTTGGTCACGACGATTCTACGGTCGCGCTCCGTCGCCTCTTCGATTGCCTGGATCGAGCGAGAGCGGCCTACGAGCATCGTGTAGACGTTGCGAGGAAAGATGACGACGTTCTTCATCGGGAGCAGCGGATAACGGGCCGAAAGCATCTCGTATCGACTCATGAGCGAGAATTAACCTCAAATCCGACGCTAGCAACCACTGATTCCTTGGGGGATAGCAGCCTGGGCATCCTACGCAGTGTACGTACCCCCGACACCGCGCCATACAAGTCTACAAGGTGTGAGCACCACTCGCTGACATTCTGTCACCGAATTGTACGATCCATTTCGTCATTCTCCGCAGAATAACAGCAACCACGCCGATTATCCACGCCGCCAATCTCCACTCTTGCCACCCCGCTTCTCCAGCAACCGGATTGCTCCAATCTCCATACCACGGTCGACCGTCTTCACCATGTCGTAGATAGTGAGTGCCGCGACAGATACCGCCGTCAATGCCTCCATCTCGACACCTGTTCGGTCGCGTGTCTCGACCCGAGCGGTGATCTCGATAGCGCTGCCCTCAGAATCCGGCGACAGGTCCAGTTCGACACTCGTCAGCGCCAGGGGATGGCACATCGGCACCAGGTCGCTCGTCCTTTTGGCGGCCATGATCCCCGCCACCTGCGCGACCCCCAGCACATCGCCCTTCTTTGCGCGGCCCTCGACAATAGTCGCCAGCGTCGCCGGCAACATCGATACCCGGCCAGCTGCAACAGCAATGCGGTGCGTCTCGTCCTTGCCGCCGACATCGACCATCCGGGCCCGGCCCGACTCATCAAAGTGGGTCAACTCACTCATACAACACACTCCTCGCCACCTGATGCTCACTACTATGGAAGATCGTACCGGTTCCGGCGGGGTAGGATCGGGATATGTGAGAGGATGCGTTGATGACCAACTTGCAGTTGCCCGCCAGAGCGCCATTCAGCTTCGCCGACGCTATTGCCTACCTTGACCGATCCACCGACGAGCCCGTCGACATTGTCCAGGACGGCGCCTATCGAAGATTGCTGCACGGCGATCACGGGTTGGCACTCGTCGAGGTTCGCGGTACCCCCGATGGCGTCGAGGCGCGGACCCTCGCTGGCGAGATGCCAGAAGACGAACTGGCCAGCTGGGTCACCAGAGTCTTCAGGCTGAATCACGACCGCTCGACCCACAATCCAGAAGACGAGCTAGCGGCCACCTTGCACGAGCATTTCGCGGCCATGCCAGTTGTCCAGACAGCCAGCCCTTTCGAAGCCATGGTCTGGGCCATCATCGCCCAGCAGATCACCATCCAGTTTGCATTCAGAGTCAAGCGCGCGTTTGTCGAAAACTTCGGCGAGACGCTCATTCATGAAGGTCGCGCCTACTACGCCTTCCCGACCCCAGAACGCATCATCGAGCTGGAGCATGAGCGAGACCTGCGTCCGCTGCAATTCAGCCGCCAGAAATCGCGCTACATCATCGCTCTGGCGCACGCCGTGCTGGATGGAGAGCTCGATTTCGACGCCATCTCCACCCTCGACGACGATGCCGCCTCTGCCGCCCTCCAAACCCATCTCGGCATCGGTCGCTGGACGGCCGAGTACGCGCTGTTGCGAGGTCTCGGACGCATGAACGTCATCCCCGGCGGCGATGCCGGGCTGAAGGCCGCCATCGGCGTCCACCGACAGCTCGGCCGCAACGCCACGGAAGAGGAAGTCCGACAGGCTGCCGAGCCTTGGCAACCCTATCGAGGCCGCTTCGGCTTCCTCATCTGGTACAGCCTCCAGTACGGCTGGTTCCACAAAGCCAAATCCAAGCAGCGGGCTGGTTCCTGATGTACACGGGTCCGCGACCTCACAACTCCCACCTCACACGACCACAGACTGTGTCATCTCCTCCAGAGCGAAACGGGAGGGAGAGGTCTCTCAGGCAGGTGCTGAGGCCAGGGTCCGTATCGCGTGCTTCACGATCTTCCTGAGAGATCCTTCGACAGGCTCAGGATGACAACGGGGCGGGGTCCTCTGAATTGGACGTTGAGCGGTGCGGACGCTCGTTCCGGGATGAAACACCGCCTGCCATCATCCCCACCACACGCCAACACCCAATGTCATCCTGAGCGAAGCGCAGCGGAGTCGAAGGATCTCTCACCAGGCCTGGCAATCAAGACCATCGTCCCTCCATGCCGACGATCTCCCGGAGAGATCCTTCGACAGGCTCAGGATGACAGGGGGCGTGGTCGTCTGGATACGGATGATGGCAGGCGATGCTACATCCGCCGGAGAGTTCCCTCGACAAGCCTCGAGATGACTATCTAGAGCTGTCTTTCGCTGCCGGGACTGCCATCATTCCCGACTCCCGGTCCCACCCGATCTCCGGTTCCCGGGAGCCGGTCCGCGAACTCCTACAGCCCCACCTGCCGCTCACTGCGGGAGCAGTTCCCGCCAACCCTCAGCGATCCATTCCAGGTATTAACGCAGGCCTCAACGGATTGATCGCCATTCACGGAGATCGAGTATTCACTGCGGCTGCAATTGCCACCGAGCGAAGCAGTACCATTCCACTTGTTGACACACAGCGTCTGAGCACCATCCTGTGGAAGGACGATCTGTGTCTCGCTTCGGCTGCACGTGTCGCTGACGCGTAGCGCCCCGTTCGACCGTTGAGCGCAGAGCATCGTCGGCTCGACGACGTGCAGCGTCTGATTACTCGTCATCACTCCAGATACTCCCCCGTCGTCGTCCACGGCGTAGACACTGACGGTGTAGAACCCGCTTGTGGCGTAGCTGCAGCTCCCGACACCCGAGAATACGTTGGTAATTGAAGAGATCGGCCCGACGGCGATCGGAGCTGACGTACTGTCGCAGCTCAACATGAAGGTAATCTGATCTGCAGGGACATCAACAGCAAACAGCAGAACATTAACCGGCTGATTGGTGCTCATCAGAGGTGGACCAGCGATGCCGATACCACTCATCACTGGTGCGATATTCTTGACGGTCACACTAAACGTCTGTGTGCTGGTTGCAGAATCATCGCTAGCAGTCGCCGTGCCAGTGAACTGTCCATCATCAGGATAGGTACAGCGAAGCACTATTGGGGTGTTGTCACTACCAGATCCGTCGGTTTGTTCATCACTTTCGTCGCAGTCAAGCAGGTAGTTGAAGAGATCGGAGATATTGGGGTCACCAAACTCAATCCCGATGGTTCCGCCCTCGTTAATCTCCAATGGAAGCTGCGAGGTCATCCGGACCACCGGCGGGAGGTTATTGACCTCGATGGCGCCGACCGTGCATGGTCCATCTGTCGGATATGGACGCACATTTCCGAGCTGATCGAGATCAGCATCGATCTCACAAGGTTCCGGTCCACCATTGAGCGCAGGCCCGCTCGTCAGCAACGGATGGTAGGACTGCAGTACCTCGTTGACCATCGCGCTGGTTGTTTGGCCCAACCCGAACTCAGTCAGACCATCATCAAAAGCTACCTGCTGAGACGCCACGCCAGAAAGCCCACAGCTCGTGTCGTTGGCGAGCGTGTAGCTATCTGTGAGCGATCCGCCGTCGAACAGACAATGCGAACCGGGGCCTCCGAGGATCACCCCCTCAAGCGTCAGGTTTTCATCAAGATAGAGCGCTTGCCCGGTGCCCTCAGGCTGGATGATCGTCGACCAGGCAAAGCGGGTTGGGCCGCTAAAAGAACTAACACGAATGACAGACCCCATAGCTGTGCTGGTATTGCCGGTGAAGGACGAAGCAACGACTGACAAGCTTCCGCCCCGGCTTACAACAGCTCCGCCTCCATTATCCTGTGCTTTGTTGTTAACAAACGTCGAGCGACTGACCACAGTAGTGTTCGATGAACCTTGGTAGATCGCCCCCGCACCAGTCGCTTCATTATTGTCAAAGCGACTCTCTTTCACCGTGAGCTGCGCATTATTGCTCGAGATGGCACCGCCATAAGCAAGAGTATTTAGCGCCTTATTTTCGGTAAAGGTGCTTCGTTCGACCGTGAGTCGCCCGACATTTTCCGAGCTATAGATCGCACCGCCGCCCGCCCCAAACGTACCATTGGCACTATTCTTCTCGAAGGTGCTCTCAGTAATGGTCATCTTTCCGGCATTACCGATAGCTCCGCCGTTATACGTTGCCGTATTTGACTCGAATACACTTCGATCGATCGTGACCGTGCCTGGGTATCCATAGATCGCGCCGCCGCTGCCGGCGGAATTGTTCGTGAAGGTGCTCTGACTGATGTTTGCAGTTGCAGTATTCCGGATCGCGCCTCCCTCGTACTGAGCGTAATTTCCGGTGAAGCTACTCTGAATGACCGTGAGATTGCCGCTATCATTGTTGATTGCGCCACCTCTTTCGCTGGTATGGCCATTCTGCATAGTAACGTGCTTGAGCGTCAGATAGCCGCGGAACCTCACGTGGAAGAAACTCGTGGAATTTCCGCCGTCAAATACGATCTGGTTGCCACCGTTGCTGCCATCGATGATCACAGCGCGGGCGGGTAGCGGGCCTCCGCTGCCAAACGTGATCTGCGAACTAAAATTGATGGTCCCGGCACAGTCGAATGTGACAACACCTGGATTGTCAGGATCATCGGTGGCCGCCGCATTGATGGCGCTGGCTAACCCGCCCTGGTCACAGGCGTAGCCCGGCGAACCGACAACCACTTCCCCGGCTAGCGCGGTCTTTGGCGCTCCACCAAGCGTCAGCACCATTCCCGACACCAAAATCGCCGCAATAATCAGCCGCAAGACGCTCATTTGCACCCCTGCCTAGCCCCACCAACCAACCCGATATCTGGATTATACGCAGCCATGCCTCACCTGGAAAGCAAGTCAGTTGACCAGATTTCGGATGATTACAACCATTCCTGCAACTCAGACCGGCTGCAGCTCTCGCTCACTCTCATCGCACCATTCCATTTGTTGACGCAAACGCTGACCGATTCATCGCCGATGACCGTTACGGGTCGCTCACTTCGGTTGCAGTTGCTGCTCATCCGGACGCTCCCGTTCCATTGGTTGACACACATCGTCAGCGCGCCATCATCCGGCAGCACGATCTCCGTCTCACCGCGGGCACACGCCTCAGCGGAATGGATCGCACCGCTCCGCTCGTTGATGCAGAGCGTCTTAGGTGTCACGATCTGGATCGTCGTCGCAGTCAGCAGCGCAGCCGATGAGTCGCCATCATCGTCGGTGGCATACGACTTGATCGTGTAATCGCCCGGCGTCGCGTAGCTGCAGTTGCCTGTCGCGTTGAAGGCACCAGGTGTCGAGCTGACACCGGGAATCAGATTCGATATGCCGTTGGCGCAATCGATGATGAAGTTGACCGTGTCGGCCGGCACATCGGTGGCGGACACATGTACGTTGAACGCCTGGTTGATGGCAATCAGGGCAGTGTCTGCAGTGATGTTCGTCATCAACGGCGCAACGTTGTTCGTGGTCACCGTCGTACTGACAATTGATTGATTGCCAGCCTCATCAGTGACCGTCAGCTTGACCGGGGTCACAAGCGGCCCGTCCACACCGGCGAAGTCATAGGCCAGCCGCGCGTTATACGACGTGCCGTCGATCTCCCAGAGCATTTGCGAGATGCCGGACGTGGCATCGATTGAGTTGCTTGAGAGGAGTTGGACCGTTGATCCTTCATCAACAACATACGGCCCACCATGCCTGGCGTCCGGCGGGGTCTTGTCAATATTGATGCCGGATACCGTGTCGGTCGCGATGTTCCCGGCCTTGTCTTCACAGGTGCCATTGGCTGATAACCCCGTACCTTCTTCCGTCACTGTTTCGGTGACGCTTTCTGAGACAACAGCTGCAACGGGGACGGACAGGATGAAGTCTGGGTCCGAGGCGTAACATGCCCACGTCACCGTGACATCTGCTTTGTTCCAACCGGCAAGGTTAGGCGTAGGTGTGCTGCTCTGGAAGGTGATCCACGGAGCAGTGCGATCGACGATAACGGGGCTTGACTCTGACGAGTACGCGCCTTGCTCGAAGCCATCAAACGCCCGCACGCGATAGGTCCACTGTCCCTCCGGCTCTGGCGCCGTGCTCAAGAATGCATGAGCCAGCGATGCCAGATCACTCTTGATAGGGGAGCACTGGTGCCCGAAGGTGCCATCGTTCGGGTTGCTGATGATGATCGACGGATTGCAACGCTCTAACGTATAGGTGACCGGATCTCCATCGACATCCGTAGCCGCAGTCCAACTTACCTGAAAATCACCTTTGTTGACGGTCGAGCTCACGCTGGGTGTAGCTCCCACGGTCGGGACCTGGTTGATCGTCGCCGTGTAGAGGCCGCCATCCCAGCTCTGGTATTCGATCTCGTTGCTCAGATACGGCTCGATCTCCGGGTCTGGGCTAGTGTGCAGGAATTGTTGCGGCCCGACCCGCCAGGCAGTCCAGCCCTTCCCCGCATGATCGATGTAATCGATGCCCAACGTCATCCGGCGGGCGCCAGCCGCGCCGGTCGCGTAGTCCTGATCCACAAACCATCCGCCATGCAGCCGCACCTGATGTTCGAGGCCGTCGCGGCTGCACGCGGTTACCATGTTCCAGCACAGGTAGTCCAACGTCTGGCTATGCGTCTTGTTGCCGGCGGAATCCTCGATAACAAACGTGCGATCGGTGCTCTGCGCATCCGCCACTGGAGTCTGACTGTCATAATCTGGCAGCGTTTCATGGATGAACGCCGCGAATATCTCCGACTTGCCCCCATCTGAGAGAGCCAGCTGACGGAGATCTACTCCGCTCTGAGCCGTGGTGAGCGCTTCGGCTAACTGGCCGGGGATCGCCAGCTGGGCTGCCAGCTGGATCGATGCTACGACCAGAACCACAATCGCGAACACGATGACCCCGACAGCCGCGCCGATTGCCCCAGCACCGGTGCCTCCAGCTGCGATAGCGGGAATCGCACCTTCCGCGGCGGTAGAGACGCCAGTAGCGGCAAAATACAGCGCTCTCGCCAGGTATGGGAAGATGGCGAGCAG
This sequence comes from uncultured Thermomicrobiales bacterium, assembly GCA_964399615.1. Lineage (GTDB taxonomy): Bacteria > Chloroflexota > Chloroflexia > Thermomicrobiales > CFX8 > CAYNTE01. Next base: position 5,300 of record CAYNTE010000052.1, on the reverse strand, counting down.
AAGCGGTGACGTCGCGCTGATTGACCCGCCAACTGCCGCGCCAACCGCAGCAGCGATGCCAGTCGCAATCATCCCGGCTGCAAGCCCAATCATCAGGGCTGTATTACTCGCAGCTCCGAACCCCGGGCCGTCGTTCCCAAAGTCCTCGTAAATATGTGCCTGGCCATAGGTCAGAAACTCGCTGATAGTCGGAGATATCGGCCCCCTGGTGAGCTGGACACTCGGCAGCATGCACCACTCGAGATCAGGTTCCCAATCAGTATCAACCGGCTCGACATATTCGCATGGGTTGTTATCCCACTTGGTGTATTCATTGATCGAGTATTGAGCCGCCGCGATCCGCCGCTGCTTCACGATCTCCGCCATCTGATCGACGATGTCTTGCTCGGTTTGCGTTCTCTCGGCCGGGTCCTTCTGGATCATCTCCATCAGTCTGGTGTAGATCAACGCGCGAATCGCATCGCGCTCCCAGCCGATCACACGATCCTTGTCGGAGGCGGGCAGCTGGTGCATCGCAAGCAAATCATCGATCGCTTGCGCTTCGACGTCGTCCAGCCCAGCGCTACGCAACTGGCAATTCTGGACAATTCGGTGATAGGCAGGTTGGTAGGTCGGGAGACCTTCGGTATCGATGCCCGAGATACAGAGATCAAGCGGAGGAAGAGGCTGGGCCCGTGCTGAATCCGATGAGATGACATGCAGCGGTCCAGTCAGTAAGAGCAATGACAGCACTATCATGACTAGCCGCATCGGCAATCTGGGTCGCCTGATCCGCATGCTGAATAATGACCGCATACCCCACACCCCTTCCGCAACGCCAAAGTAGATAGCCTTGCCCGTGGTGCATATACGGACCAGGAGTGTGAGAGGTCGGGGATCCATGAGGTGGGCACCCAATTGCCACCTCTATCACCAACGCCCGCGAAGGTGGGACTCCACCACAGTCACCATTCCCGCATATTGCGCCATGCCGAGCCAGCCAATCATCCGCGACACGGCGTGTTTCCGTTATGCAGAACGCTGGTGATATCTTACTCTCAATATCCCTGGTTTGGGAAGGTTGTTAAACAGCGAATTTCAAAGCCTCAGAGCCCCTCAGATCTCTCGGACCGGTTACACGTGTCGCTCACCCGCAGAGCGCCGTTCCAGGTGTTGACACAGATCGCAATCGACCCGTTACCAGTCGCCGCCAGTTGATACTCACTCCGGGTGCAACTACTGGCGATGCGAGTGCTGCCGTTCCACTGATTGACGCAGAGCGAAATCGGACCGTCGTTGGGAAGCTCGATCAACGTCTCACCGCGGCCGCAGCTCTCACTCATGCGGAGCGCCCCACTCCACCGGTCGATGCAAAGCGATGTCGGGGTCACGACCTGGACCGTAGTGGTGCGCATCTCGGATTCACCGCCATCGTCGTCAGTAGCGCTCACGCTGATGGTGTACATACCGGGCGAAGCATAGCTACAGCTGCCACTGGCCTCGAACGTGCCCGTCTCGGAGTTGACTGGCCCGACGACACCACTCGGCACGCCGTTGGAGCAATCAATAGTGAAAGAAACGTCGTCACCCACCACGTCCGTGGCACTCATCTGGACAGTCGTGGCCTGATTGGTGCCGACCAGTGCCGGATTGACGCTGAGAGGCGATAGGACTGGCGCGACGTTGTTGACCCTGACATTAAACAGTGCCATCACGGTGTACTCACCGTTAGAGGCAATAATGCCGCCGAGGATCGCCCCGTCATCGAGATACTGACACTCTAGAAGACCGCTAGCAACGGACGGCACGTTATCGGTGATATCGCAGTCTATCGAGTTCTTCGGAGATGCGGTGGCCATATAGGTACTGACTGCGACGACAATGATCGATTCACCTTCATTGATCGTGTGGTTGGAGATGTCCCACGAAGATATCACCAGAAAACTGCCAGTGAACTCGATAGCACCGATGTCGCACCTGCCGTACTGGGAACGTGGCGTTCCGAGCTGGTCAGGATCGCTCAGCGAATCTGGATCGAACGGCGTATCGCACACCTCGGGGCCGGCGTCGGTCGCCGGACTCGTCTCATCTATCTGGTAAAAGCCTCGAAGTGTGCCGTCTATCCACGTCAGGTTCGGTACCCGGTAGTAGGCCAAAATCGGGACACCTTGTGTGGAATGATCACCGCTCAGATCGCAACTGGTGTCATTGGAGAGCGTGTAGTCGTCAGTCATCTCTCCGCCCTGGATGTAGCAGTGGTCGCCATAGCCGCCGAGCAGGACACCGTAGAGTGACATCGTCCCGGCTGACTGATATAGCGCGCTGGTGTCCTCTCCATCGGGCTGGATGATCGTTGACCACGAAATATCAGCGTGACCGCCATCGGTGTCGGTGAACGCAAACGCTGATCCCAAGTTTCCAGCCGTATTTTCGCCAAATGTCGACGAGGTAATAGCGATCTCCATCCCGCTGTAGACAGCCCCGCCCTGTGCTTCGGCGTAATTCGAGATGAAGCTGCTCTGCGAGATCTTTACGTCCCGATCCAGCGCCACAGCGTAGATCGCACCCCCGGAATATGCCGAGTTGCCGATGAAGGTGCTCTGGGTGATGGTGGCCCCGCCATAGCAGACGCAAATCGCGCCACCGTTCCAATTCGCGGAATTGTTGATGAAGGTAACGCCGCTGACATCCAAGCGACCATCGGCATCCACCACGATGGCCCCACCGTAACCACCCGTCTCATTGACCCACCAGGGTGACACACCGTTCTGCATTGTCATGGAACTGACACTCAGTGCGGAGTGAAAAACACGGAAGAAGTTCATCCTGCCGCCGCCGTCCAGCACGATCGGGTTGCCACCGTTACTGCCATCGACAACGACTGGAGCAGACAGTGATCTATGAACGAGATCGACGTAGTTTGTGACTTCAATCAGCGGGTCTTCGCAGTCGAACGTGACGTAGACGGCGCTACTGGGGTATTGTGCGGTCAGCGCGCCAATCGCACCCCGCAACCCCTCACCCGTACAGGCATAATCACCCTGGCCGATAACGACAGAGTCGGCCAGCACCGGCTGAGGAGTGACGCCACCAGTGGCCAGCAACACACCCCCTGCTAACACTAGGCCCACCATCAGACGCAAAATTCGCACGCCATGTCTCCCGCCCCGTTGCTTGATTTGTCCAGCACTCTGGCAAATATTCTACGCGGTATCTCAAACAATGGATAGATCATTGAGGCAATTTGCAAGCTTTTAGCACGCCATAGCGACGCGCTACCCTATAAGATGAAGACAGGCGATACTGGTCTACCGCGATTGGCGATGAAGATATGACAGCCACCGAAGCGCTCAAGCGTAATTCCCGGCCATCCGACAACACGATCATCATGCTCGAAGCCGAATTGCGCGGCCGGATCGAGGGTGAGGTGCGCTTCGACCCCATATCGCGCATGCTCTACTCCACCGATGCCAGCAATTATCAGATCGAACCGGTCGGCGTCGTCATCCCACGCACGGTCGATGATGTCCAGGCCGCCGTCGAGCTGGCCGCCAAGCACAACATCCCGGTGCTGCCCCGCGGCGGTGGGTCATCGCTGGCCGGCCAGACGGTCGGCGTCGCGCTGGTGCTCGATTTCTCGAAATATCTCAACCAGGTGCTGGAGGTCGACCTGGAAGCCCGCCGTGCGACCGTCCAGCCCGGCATCAACCTGGCCATGTTCAACCGCCAGCTCGCCGGGCACGGCCTGATGTTCGGGCCCGATCCGTCGTCTGGCGATCGCGCCACCATCGGCGGCGTCGTCGGCAACAACTCCAGCGGCGCGCACTCGATCCTCTATGGCATGACCCAGGACCACATCGAGCGAGTCTCACTGCTGCTTGCAGATGGCACGCCCGTCACGCTCGACCGTGGCGCGCTGCAGCTGGCAGGGCAACAGAACGCTACCGGCCAGCTCGTCTCCAGCATCCTCGACTTTCAGGAGACGCACCGCAGCCTGATCGAGCGCGATTTCCCGCGTCACTGGCGGCGCGCGACCGGCTACTCGCTCAACGAGTTCCTGAAGGACGACCTCAACCCCGCCCGCCTGCTGGCCTCCTCCGAAGGCACCCTGGCGACCACGCTCGACGTGACGATGAATCTGGTCAGCAAGCCGAAGATGACGGCCCTCGCGTTGCTGCAGTTCGAGGATCTGGTCGAGTCGATGGAGGCCACGACCGCCATCCTCGAGACCGCCCCCTCGGCCATCGAGCTGATGGACCGCATGCTGATCGAGATGACCCGCCAGCAACCTGGCTACGCCAGCCGCATCGCCTTCATCGAGGGCAACCCGGAGGCGCTGATTACCGTCGAGTACTACGGCGACAGCGAGCGTGAGCTGCGCCAGAAGGTCGACCATCTCAAGAGTCACCTGCGCGCCAGCGGCATCACCAACGAGCTGCAAGTCATCATGGATCCACTCCAGCAAGCCGGCATCTGGGCCGTCCGCAAGGCCGGGCTGGGGCTGCTGATGAGCATCAAGGGCGACGCCAAGCCGATCCCTGCCATCGAGGATGTCTCGGTGCCGGTCAAGCATCTGCCGGAGTACGTCGCGACGATCCGCCAGCTCTGCGACGAGTACGGCACGACCGCCGCCTACTACGCCCACGCCAGCGCCGGCTGTCTCCACATCCGGCCACTGATCAACCTCAAGAGCGCGCGCGGCATCAACATGATGGACGAGATCACCCACGCCGCCGCCGGCATGGCTGCACAATTCAGCGGCGTCATGAGCGGCGAGCACGGCGATGGGCTGCAGCGCAGCGAGCTGAACGAGACGATCTTCGGCCCCGAGCTCTACCAGGCGATGATCGAGTTCAAGCAGATCTTCGACCCCGCCGGACTGATGAACCCCGGCAAGATCGTCAACGCCCCACGCATGACCGAGAGCCTGCGCTACGGCGCGAGCTATCGCAGCGCTGAGCCTTCGACGTTCCTCGATTTCGGACCCGAGGGCGGGCTGAGCGCGGCTATCGAGATGTGCAACGGCGCCGGGGTCTGTCGCAAGGTGATGGCCGGCACGATGTGCCCCAGCTACATGGCCACCCACGACGAGCAGGACACCACCCGCGCCCGCGCCAACGCCCTGCGCAACGCGCTGGCGGGCCGCATGTTTACACCCGACCAGTGGACCAGCCCAGAGGTCTACGGTGTGATGGACCTCTGTCTCTCCTGCAAGGCCTGCAAGACGGAGTGCCCCAGCAGCGTCGACATGGCCAAGATCAAGACTGAATTTCTGGCCCACTACCAGGCCGAGCACGGTGTCTCCCAGCGATCCCGCGTGA